>DASYBA010000826.1:0-14994 GCA_036501005.1 Candidatus Xenobia bacterium
TTGTCGGTGAAGGTGAAGGTGTGCATCATGCTGCCGTCGTCGCTGCCGTCGTCGCCGCCACCGTCGTCGGGCGGCTGCGGCTGCGGGGTCGGCGTCGGGTTGCTGCCCAGAATGCCACGGTCGGTCATCACCTGGGTGATGAGGTCGGCCCGCTTGCCGCCGTCGAACTGCTTGTCAGCCGCAATCCAGGCATTGGCCATGTCGCGGTAGGTGAAGTCGCCCTGCGGAGCGCCTTTGACCATGTTCGCCAGAAGCTGGACGGCTTCTTTGCCGGTGGCCTGCAAGGCCGCCTTGGCATCGCCGCCGTTCTGCTTCATGTTGTCGGCTTGGATGCCGGCCACCACGTCGTAGAACGCTCCGGTCCAGAGGCGGGAGAAGCTGTGCGCTTCGCTGCCCAGGTGGGTGGCGTCGCCGTTTTGATCCAGGCCGTTGGGATCGGCCCACTTGAAGTCGTTGATGGCGTTGCGCACCCAGTCGCCGCCCGTGGTGTTCTGGCCGGTGACGTCGTTGATGGCAGCGCCGAGCTGCTCGCCGGTCGCCGCAACGATGTTCTGCTGCTTCAAGTCGCCGCCCGTCGCCTTGGCCACGTTGTCGATGACCCGCGGATCCTGCAGCGACATGCAGATGCCCATCATGTCGCCGAACGCTTCGTGGAACGCTGCCACGTCGGGCGTGAAGGAGCTGAAATAGGCCGGCCGGAACGAATCCAGGATGGCGTGGCCCGTCTCGTGCGATACGACTTCACCGGAGTCGCCGCTCATGATGACCTGGTTGGTCTTCGGGTCCTTGCCGTGGAAGAAGTTCACGCTACCGCCGTCGCCGGCACCCGGCTGGGTATCTTCACGGGCATAGTAGGCGTTGAAATCCTCTCCGTGGTCATAGTTGACGCCGAGCTGCTGCTTGTGGGAGGCCCAGTTGATGGGCTGGCCGATGGCCTGGCCGAAGACGTCGACGGTGTGGGCGACGGTGGCAAAAGCCTGCGCCTGGACCTCACGCTTGTCGCCTTCCTGATAGACATACTGGCCGTTCTCGGGCTTGAGCGGATCGTTGGCCTTCACCTTGTCGGTGGAAGGGGCGGCGCCTTGGGTCACGCCGTGCAGGGTGACGGTGCCGTTGGGGAAAACTGTGGTGTCTTGCGAATTATAGTTGAACGTAGCGTCGCCACCGTCAGCCTTGCGGGAAGCTGATGAGGTGCGGTTGGCCTGCGACAGACGCGTGGAAAGAGACGTGTTGATCATGATTTCCTCTGTATCTCCTCGAACCGTATATTTGTGGGCACCCAGATAATAGTCCGAACAGCGTGCCCGGTCTATTGCCAAATTGTGAACAACATGTACAAAGCGGGCATCGTCTTGAACAAGCCCCGTTGAAAGGTTGCCAAACGTGAACGAATTGACCTGCCGCCCGGCCGTCGACGCCGACCTCGACGAACTGGCCAGCACCGCCTGGCGGGCCTTCCGTCAGGGCGACATGGCGACGTGGCAACGCATCCTGGCCCCCAGTCCCTGGCTGCAGCGGGGCGACACGCTGGTCGCCGAACGGGCCGGCCGCATGGTGGGGCACGCCACCGCCATGCGGTTCACGGTTCGATTGGGGGCCGTCGACGAGCCCATGCGAGGCGTGGCCGCGGTGACCGTCGTGCCAGAGGCGCGTCGGGCCGGCGTCGCCGACACACTGCTGCGGGGTCTCCTCCACCGTATGAAAGAAGAGGGAGCGACGTGGACATTCCTCTATCCGTTCAGCATCTCGTTCTATCGAAAATTTGGATGGGGCATTGCCGACACGTTCGATCTCCTGACCGTCAGGCCCGGCCAGTTCCCCGCCTCGCGAGAGCGCTCTTTTGTGCGACGCCTGGAGCCGGGCGACCGCCCCGCCGTCGAGGCCTTGTACGAGAAAGAGAGAGGCAACGGCAACCTGTATCGGACGGAGGCCTGGTGGAAGACCCGGGTGTGGGAGCGAGTGTCGGATGGGGCCGTCTACGACCACCACGACGGCGTGCGAGGCTACCTGCTCTATCGCGCCTTGCCCGAAGCCATGATTCTCGGACGCCAGGTCATCGAAGTGCAGGAATATGTCGCCCCCGACGTGCCCAGCCTGCAAGGCTTGCTGGGGTTTCTGCACGCCCTGGGTGAACAATTCTCTGAGATCCGCCTGCGGGTTCCGCCCGGATCCGCCGTGGGCTGGCTGACCGACATCCCGCCCACCGAGACGAACCAGAAAGTCGCGGCCCAGAGGTGCCTGGGCACCATGGGGCGCATCCTGGACGTCCCCGCCGTGGTCGGGCGGCTGTCCATGTGGGGGGCTATCGGACTGGACGTGTCCGATCCCGTCTTCGGCGACACCTGCTGGGATGTCGACTCACAGGGGTGCCGCCCCGGCCGCCAGCACCCTGAGCGCCTGGCACTCCCGATCCACCTCCTCTCCAGCGTCATCACCGGCGCCGTCGACGTTCGCGACGTCTATCGAGTGGGGCTGGTGAAGGGAAGCTGGATGGCGGTAGAGGCCCTGCGCCTGGCCGGCGGCGGGCCGGCGGTCGTCTCCCCCCTCAACGGGTACTGATGCTGGAACCCGTCGTCGTCCACCTGGTGGTGGAACTGGTGGCGCTGATCGTCACCGGCCACGTGCTGGGCGAATTGGCCCGGCGGTTCAGCCAACCCCCCGTGCTGGGCCAACTGCTGGCGGGCATTCTCCTCGGCCCGTCGATCCTGGGCCAGGCCAGCCCAACCCTGGAAACGGCCCTCTTCCCCCCCATCGACGTTCTGAACACCGTCCTGGAGGGAATGGCCTGGCTGGGCGTCGTCTTCCTGCTGACCTTGACCGGCCTGGAAACCGATACGGAGCTCATCAAGCGTCAATGGCACTCAGCCTTCGCGGCCTCCGTCCTGGGCATCGCCTTGCCGTTTGCCAGTGGCCTGGGCCTCGGCTACGTCGTCCCGAACGACTGGCTGGTCTCGCCGCAGTCCCGTCTGGCATTGTCCCTGTTCCTCGCCACCGCCCTCTCCATCTCCGCCCTGCCGGTGGTGGCCCGCATCCTCATGGACATGAACCTCATGCGGCGCAACATCGGCCAGACCATCCTGGCTGCCGCCCTGGTCAACGATACCTTGGGTTGGCTCATCCTGGGTTTCGTGGCCTCGCTCTTCGACGGCCAGTCGCAGGGGGGACCTTTATTGCGCGCCGTGTTCGGCACGGGCCTCTATGCCCTGCTGCTCTTCACCGTGGGACGCCGTCTCGCTTTCGCCTGGCTGCGCTGGATCCATGAGCGGCTGCGACACGAGGAGGTGTTGCTGGCGGCCATCTTCGTCCTCGTCTTCATCAGTGCGGGCATCGCCCAGGCTCTCGGCACCCACGCGTTGCTGGGGGCTTTCCTCATGGGCATGGCGCTCCGCCAGTCGCTGGAGGTCAGCCATCTCATCATAGACCGCATCGAAGGCTTCACGCTCAGTTTCCTGGCCCCCATCTTCTTCGCCGCGGCCGGGCTCCGCGTCGTGGCACCGCACCTGGCTGATGGAGCCCACCTGGCATTCTTTGTCAGCCTGGTGGTCCTGGCATGCGTGGGCAAGATCGTCGGCTGCTATATCGGGGGACGATACGGGCGGCTCCCGCACTGGGAGGCCCTGGCGCTGGGCTTCGGCATGAACGCCCGCGGCGCCACCTCCTGCGCTGGTCGCTGCAGCACCTGACCGTGGGGACGGACGAGGAAACCCGCTTGCAACAGGAGGCACTGGTCTCGCGCAGCTACCTCGCCCAGGTCCGACGCATCCTCCTGCCGACCCGCGGCGGGCCCGACAGCGAAGTGGCCGCCCGCCTCCTGGGAACGCTCGGCCTGCAGCAGGTCCGGGTGACCTCGCTGGGCGTCGGGGCCCCTCCGCAACCGCCGCCGGGCCTCGAGGTCGTCACCAAGACCCTGGAGAACGTGAGCCCGCTCGAAGGCATTGTGCGCGAGGCTGAGTCGGGATACGACCTCCTCGTTCTCGGCTGCGGCCACGACCGGCCCGGCGGCAAGACGTTGTTCGGCCCGGTGGTGGACGCCGTCGTCTCGAAAAGTCCATGCCGGGTGCTGGTCGTGCGAGCGCCTCGCCACGGCCAGCCCTTGCCGGAAACCTGGCCAGAACGAATCCTCCTGCCGGTGACGGGCACAAAGTCCAGCATCCGGGCCGGCGAGCTGGCCGTGGCGCTGGCCCGCTCGCAGGGAGCCACCCTGCGGGCGCTCCACGTGGTCGAGCCCAGCTACTGGTTCACCCTGGAGGCCAAAGAGGTAGGGCGGGACATCCTGGACGCGGTGGCCGTTCTAGGGCAGCCCTACGGGGTCGACATGGAGGCAGAAGTCGAGGAAGGCGTCGACCCCGGACACGGCATCGTCGCGGCGGCGGCCCGTTCGCAGTGCGACCTCATCGTCATGAGCGCGGTGCGCCGCTCGGGGCGCAGGCTCTTTCTAGGCTCGACGCTGGTGCACGTTCTATCGCACGCCACCTGTCCGATTGCCGTGGTGGTCATCTGATTTGTCGGGCGCCGCGTTGGCCAAGGTGGCCGTCAAATCGTCCGATACGATCTTGAAAGTGGCCTCGTCGTGATCGACCGCCCCCAGTTGGCCCAGGCCCAGGCTCGTGCCCAGGGGGCAGGTGACGTCGAAGTGCCCGTCCGGCGTCGTATCGAAATCCAGCACCAGGTCGTCGCCTGAAAAGACCGCCAGGTGGTGGGAGCCGCAGACGACCTGGCCAGCGACTTCGGTCGCGCCACCGGGCAGGCTGTGGACCGTGGAAAGCTGCAGCGCTCGCACGGCAAAGTCCTGCGTAATCAGGGTTCGGCCGCCGTCGAACACGACCGACACGCCCACCCGGTTGAAGTCGGGGTCCAGCATGTTGACCCGGTGTTCCGGGCTGTGCATCCAGCCTTGTACCGACGCTTCTGCAACTTTGGCCGCTGGATAGCCATCCAGCTTGCTGAGATTCTCGCCCAGGGCCGTGTCTCTACCGCCCGCCGCTCGAAACCGCTCGCGGACCGAGTGCACGTTTGCGTTCGGCGATTCGTGGGCAAAGTAGTGGAGATCGCGCATCTCGGTGGAGTGCCCCGCGGCCGCCTGCTCCAAGACGGGATCGGACAGGACGGGCTGGAGGCCCGCCTTGGCCCGCTCCACGTTGGTAAGACGGATGACGTCGTTCGCCGCTTGGCGTTCCAGCGACATGGCCGGATCGCCGTGCCCGACAGCCGACAAGGCGACGACGAGGCCCAAGCCCAGTAGGTACTGACGCAATATCCCGCAGCTCCCGGTCCTATGATTTATCCATCATACTGCACGGAGCGCGGGCTTCCCATCACCCTGCGCGGCGATTTTGAACAGCCGCTTGTCTATCGCATGGCGTTCAAGCGGCTGGCCAAGACGTCGACCGCCTTGGTGAGCTGGGCGTCACCGTCGTGGCCCACCAGCTTCGGTTCCATCGGCACCTCCACGTCCGGCAGCACCCCGACGTGGTGGATGGGGTTGTGCTTGGGTGAGAAGAAATGCGCAATGGTCAGCTTGAGCGCCGCCCCCTGGGGGAGTTTCTCGACGTTCTGCACCGATCCCTTGCCAAACGTCTTGACGCCGACGAGGGTGGCTACCCCGAGGTCCTTCAGGCACCCGGCCGTGATCTCGCTGGCCGAGGCCGAGTAGCCGTTCACCAGCAGGACCATCGGGAGAGGATGCGCGGACAGGGGGGTTGGATGGGCCCGCAGTTCTTCCGGCGTTCCGGTGCGGTGTTCGACCGACACGATGAGGTCTCCAGCCGGCACGAAGTTGCTGCACACGTCGACTGCGGTGCGAATATAGCCCCCGCCGTTGTTGCGCAGATCGAGAACCAGGGCCTTCATGCCCTGCGTGCGCAAGTCGTCCAGGGCCTCCGCCAGCTCGGTGCCCGTATGTTCGCCGAACAGCCGGAGCCGCACGTATCCGATATGCTTCTCGAGCATCCGCGAGGTCACGGTAACCGGATGGATCGAGTCCCGAGTGACGTCCACGTCCAACGGGGCATTGTTCCCTTTGCGGTCGATGCCCAGCCGGACCTTGCTGCCGATCTCCCCCCGGAGCATGGCAGCCGCCGTGTCGATGGCCATGCCGTCGGTCGACTTGCCGTCGATGTCGGCGATGACGTCTCCAGCTTCCAGCCCGGCCTTGGCCGCCGGCGTTCCGTCGATGGGCTCGGTGACGGTAAGCTTGTTGTCGTTGTTCTTGTCCAGTTCGATATACACGCCGATGCCGCCGAAGGATCGCTCCTCCATGCTGTCCATCATGTGCCGATAATCATCCGGAATCATCAACACGGAGTAGGGATCGTCCAGCGAGCGGAGCTCACCGCGAATGAGCGCATACCAGATGAGGTTCTTGTCGATGGTGCGGCTGTAGGCTCCGACAATTTCCTGGGCCATGTGGCCGTTGGGCTGGATGCGGTCGAGCGCATCGGGCTTCTGCCCGGCCTGCGTCACCAGGGCCCGCGCTTCACCTTCCGCCGTCTTGTAGATCTGCGTGTCACTGGGGCTTTCGTAGGCTTCCAGGTGAATGTTGTCCCGCACCTGATCGAAGAGGTGCTGATCCGGGGCAAAACCCAGAGGGCGGCTGCCATCGAGAAACGTCTTGTAATAGGTGGGGCTCGTCTCGGTGTCGGGCTGCGCACTGGGCGATGGCGATGGCTGAGCGGTCGCCGGAACATCCGGTGGGGGCACCGGCAGGGGATCGGCCACCACCAGGCTGGCGGTACCGAGCCAGGACAGCAGGAGAAGAGACATGGTCAGATGTGGAAGCCGCATGTGTTCGTTCGTCACTCCGTTTCGGTTGATGAGCTGGCAGCCGCGGCCTCGGGCGTTGTGGGCCGTCTGTCAGACGTTCGAAGGCGCCGGAAAGGGTTCCTTCCGCGATCGAGGTGCAACCCGAACCGGGTCACTTCGGTTCCACCTCATCCATATCGAATCCACTGACGGGCCCGGTCCGTCCGCCGAACTACGGGTGGTGGCGGTGGTGCAAGTCGGGGTAGTGGGGGTGAACGTGCACCAGCGGTTGGTGAACATGCGGGTGGCTGTGCGGCTCGGTCAGCAGGCCTTCGTGCTCGTGCTGATGGTGCTCATCGTGGCTGTGCAGGTGGGCATGCGATAGAAGCGGATGGGCATGTTCGTGGGCATGACGTTCCGATAGATGCAGCCAGACCCCGACCGCCATCAGGGCCAGGGACGGGACGAACAGGGCCGACGCAGACTCGTGCAGCAAGGGGAAGGCTACCAGGGCTCCGACAAAGGGGGCCAGTCCGAAATAGGCGCTGGTCCTAGCCGTGCCTAGATGCCGTAAAGCTCGCACATACAGCAACAGGCTGACGCCGTAGCTCAGAAGGCCGAGCAGCATGACCTCGCAGACCGCGGCCAGGCCAGGAAGGTGCGCGCCCAGAGCCAGCGACAAGACCAGGTTGAACGCGCCCGCCGCCAGGCCCTTGGCCATCACGATGGTCAACGGGTCGGCACCGGACACGCGCCCGGTCAGGTTGTTGTCGATCGCCCAGAATAGACAGGCCCCAGCCACCAGCAGAGCACCCGACGACCACACGGGCTGGCCCTGGGACGGCCACGCGAGGAACAACCCCGCGACCAGCACGCAAGCCATGCCGAGGACGATACGCGTATCGGCATTCTCGCGAAAAACCCGCCAGGCCAGGAGTGCCGTGAAGGCACCTTCGAGGTTGAGCAAAAGTGAAGCGGTCGAGCCGGCCGTGAATTGCAGCCCGTCCATGAGCAGCACCGGAGCCACGATCCCGCCGCAGACGACGGCGGCGGCGAGCCACCCCCGGTCGGCCCCTGCGACAGGCGCCTCGTTTTGACCGCCGGACAACGCTCTGACAATCCCGAGCCCAATCCCGGAGCCGAGGTACAGCAGCCCCGCCAGCATCACCGGGGGGACGTCTTGCAGCAGGGCCTTGGCCAGGGGCGCGCTCAATCCGAACAACACCGCCGAAAGCAAGGCCTGGACCACGCCACGTCGGGACATCCCAACCATTGTAGCATGCCCGACACCCGGGCTCAAACCGCTTGATAGCGCGACCTCAGTTTCATAAGTGGAAGTGAGAATCACCCTCGATTCGAATCGCTATAGGGATCTGCGAGACGGAGTTCCACGGTTGTGGAGGCAGTTGAAGAGGCGGAACAGGCTTCTGGACAGAGATTCGGACTTCGATCGTCTGCCACAGGTAGAGCGGCTCAAGCTCTGAGCAGGAGTCCGTCTACCAGTGCGTGCACCGCTTCTTTCGCGAAACCACGAAGGGCTACTTCGGGGGCCGCTGTGCCTAGCAGGTAGGCGCCCTGTATAGCGGAAAGCAGCGCCACCGCCATGGCGGCATGATCGCCTGACGGGCGCACTGCCTGCAGCAACCCCGTCAGCTCCTGCAGCTCCTGCTGCAACGCCTCGACGTAAACGGCGTGTACTTCAGACTGCCGTATGGCTTCGGCCGCGATGGCCGTCCAACAGGCCACCGCCGCTGCATCAGCCCCCGGGCCCAGCGCCACGTGGGCGTCCAGCCACGCTTCGAGACGCGCCCGAGCGTCGTCCCCGGCCTCCCGACACGCCGCCTGGTGGCGTTCCGATAGGCGGCGCCCCAGGTCGCGCACTAGTTCGATCAACACTTCCTGCTTGTTCGAAAAGTGGTAGTGCACCAGGCCCGGCGACAACCCCGCCGCCTCGCCCAGCGCGGTGATGGTCGTCTTCTCGTAGCCGTGCGTCGCCATGAGTTTTTCCATGGCCCGCACGATCTGGGTTCGCCGCTTCTCCGTATTGGACGACCGGCCCATCAGCCGACGCGGGTACCTCGACCGGTCTCCAAGGCCTTTCGATACACATGCTGCGCCACCGCAATGTCTTCGAGGCCGATGCCCAGAGATTTGAAGAGACTGATGTCTTCTGATGCGCGGATCACTTTTCCAGTGACCAGATCGCGCAGCGTCTTGAGGTCGTTCCAGTGCAGATGGTTGGAAGCCACCAACGGCATGAGGTCGCCAGCCTCTGTCTTCGCCTGTTCGACGTCGTCGACCACCTTGAGGCTGCAGCGCATGACCGCCTCCATCGTCAACTCTGCGGCGTTGCCGCGGTTGATGCCCATGGCGTTGACATGAAGGCCGGGTCGAAGGTATTCGGCCCGTAGGAAAGGCTCGCGAGCGCTCGTCGCCGTGACCAGCACGTCGACGTCCCGACAGGCTGCCGCCACGTCCGATACGGCCCGGCAGGTCACCCACAGCTCCTGCCCTACCCGCTTGACAAAGTCGTCTTTCCGATCGACGTCTCGTCCGTAGACCTTGACTTCCATGTCGGAGATGACCGACGCCAGCGCCTCGACCTGCCCCCACGCCTGGTAGCCGGTGCCGACCAGTCCGACTCGACGACCGTGCGGCGCCAGGTACTTCGTCGCCAGGGCGGATGCCGCCCCGGTCCTCACCTGCCCTAGCCGGTTCGCCTCGACGATGGCGTCGAGCGTTCCCTCCGCACTATTGAACACCAGCACGACGAACGATATTCCCTTCGGGGTCGACACATAGGCCTTCAGCCCCATGGCCGGAGGCAAGGCCGCCGGCAGGACGTGCAACACCGCCGGCTTGGAGACCAGGCGGCGCCGCGGCAGGTTCACGGCTCCCCCCTCGGCCTGCGCCCTGAACGCCTCTTCCAGCAGATGCACCGCGTCGGCTGGCGTCAACAGCGCCTGGACGTCAGCTTCGCTGAGGTATAGAGGCATGTTCGAAACGCAGCGTGTCGACGGTCCCGTCACGCTTGCCGACCAGAACCCGGTCGGCCAGGTTGATAAAGAGTCCGCTGTCCACCACGCCGGGCAGGGACTTGAGGGCGGCCGACAGACTGGCCGGCACGTCGATGCTCTTGAAACGGCAGTCGATCAGATAGTTGCCCGAGTCAGTTCGATAGGGCTGGTCCGCCCCCGCCATGCGCCGCACGGGCGCGGCTCCCAGCATCTCGCGCACGGCTCGGAAGGCCTGCCGCCACCCGAAAGGGATGACTTCCACCGGCACCGGACAGAGACTGCCCAACCGTTGCACCATCTTCGTCTCGTCCACAATGACGACAAACTGATGCGCGGCCAGGGCCACCAATTTCTCCCACAGGTGGGCGCCGCCCGCGCCCTTGATCAGATGGCCTTCGGGCGACACCTCGTCTGCGCCGTCTATCGCCAGATCCAGGTTCTCGAAATCTTCGAACGGCTCCAACAGCTTGATGCCCAGTTCCGAGGCTCGAGTGGCGGTGCGCTTCGACGTTGGTACGCACGACAGGTCTCCGACGTGTCGCCGACCCAGTTCGTCGAGGAGAAACTCCACCGTGCTGCCCGTGCCCAGCCCCAGCCGCATGCCGGGCTTGACCAGGTCGGCGGCCGCGCGGGCCGCCTTGTCCTTCATCTCGGCCTGCGTCATAACGCCGACGCGGCCGCCTGTTCGATAAGCCACGTCAACTTGCCGTCCACGGGTTGGATCCGCTGCGACGGATACTGGTTTCCACCCGGCTCCGACACGACCGTCTTGAGCACCTGGGCCTTGTCGGCGCCGCCGACCAGGAAATACACCGCCCGCGCATGGTTGATGACAGGATACGTCAGCGTCAAGCGCCAGCTATTCAACTTTTCGACATGGTTGGGCACAACCCAGAGACGAGTCTCCTGCAAAGCCTGCGTGCCTGGAAAAAGTGAGGCCGTGTGCCCATCCGGCCCCATGCCGAGCAACATGACGTCGAACGCGGGCCATTCGACCGGCCCGAAAAACGACCGCAAGCGCTCTTCATACGACCGGGCCGCAGCCGCCACATCGGACTCTTCTGCGGGCATACGGTGGATATTGGCCGCCGGTACGTCGATCTTCGACAGCAGCGTCTCATTGGCCATCCGATAGTTGCTGTCGGGATGGTCGGGCGGCACACACCGCTCGTCCCCCCAGAAGAAGTGCACTTTGCTCCAGTCGACCTGATCCCGATACGCGTCCGTCGCCAGCAGCGCATACAACGACTTCGGCGTGCTCCCGCCCGAGAGGCAGAACGAGACCCGTCCCCGAGCCCCGACCGCCGCCTTGGCGTCAGCCACGAATCTGCGGGCCATCTCCTGGCTCAGCGCCGCCACGTCTGGCACGATCACCCGGTCGCTCATGCTTTCTTCGCCGTCTTTCCCGCCAGGATGGCGCTCGCCATGTCCAACGCCCCCTCATAGGCGCGCTCCCGGTCGAATATGCTCAACTCGTCCAAGAGCAGGCTGGAGTCGCTGGTCTTTTCAAACTCCACCGTCTTGGTGAGGGTCACCACCCCCTCCAGGTCGACGTGCGTGACGGCGTGGGCCCGATCCGTCGTGCGCTGCACGCTGAAGGTACCCTTGTGCCCCTGCCAATCGCTCCGCACCTCGAAGGCCGAAATCTCGCCCGCCGAACATCGCCGGGAGTCGGCCGCGTGAATCTCCACCTCGATGGTGCCATGGCGGGACGTCATGGGGATGATCCAGCCGCGGCCCTGGCGCTTGCGGCCCTTGTCCGGCGTCCATCCCAGCCGCGATGCGACCCATGACACATAGAGGATGGCCTGCGACGGGTTGGGCTCGGGATCTTCTACTCGAGCCTCGTAGTCCACCCGCAGGTGTTGAATGCCATCCATGTACGGACGGTTCTGACCAATGTCGAACATCTGCACCGTGAAGTCGACCCACGAACGGATACGCGCCCAGTTGAAGTCGCTGAACGCCACGTCCTTGCCCCAACGCCTGACCAGCTTCGACAGCCGGGGCACCTCTTTCTCGAAGGGAAACCGGAAGCTGAGGCTGTCGACCATGGCCCGATCCGAGATGGACAGCAGGCGGGCAAACAGCTCGCTTTCGAAGGGCGGCTCCCCGCTCCACCACAGAAACGTCGGCAGATCGGTGATGAGGAGAGGGTTCACGACGCTGGCCAGATGGAACGCGGTGCGGCCCCGGGCTCGGATGGTGACGAGCTCCCACGAGACGTCTCCGCTGGCCCGACCGGTTCGCAGGCGGTGCCCCTCGATCTCGGCGTCCAGGTTCGACTCGCCCTCCTCGACTTCCGGATTGGCGACCAGGATGATGGTGCGAGACGGGTGCTGCCCGCCCATGTGACAGACGATGTCCTTGATGCGAGCCGCGCCGTCGGAGCTGCCGGTGACGCACACCAGGTTGAGCACCCGGGTGCGAGTGACCGGGGTGCTGCCATCCGCGGTCTGATCCTTCCACAGGCGGGTGAGCTGCTTGTCGATGGCGTCGACGTGCACGCCACTGGCCTTCCACGAGCTGGTATCGCGGAGCAGGCTGGCCAGGGCTCCGTCTACTGGGGTCGTCAGATTCGCCGCCACGATCGTCCCTCCGACTCGATCAGCCCGTCCGCCCGCCGCGGGCCCCACGTGCCCGACTCGTAGTTCGGGAACGTGTCCGGTGGCCCATGATCCTTCCACCAGTCGAGGATGGGCTTGAGAATGCCCCACGACGTCTCCACCTCGTCGGATCGAGTGAAGAGCGTCGCCTCGCCCAGCATGCAGTCGAGGATGAGCGTCTCGTACGCCTCGGGCGATTCCGTCATGAACGACGACCCGTAGATGAAGTCCATGTTGACCGAGCGAGCCTGCAGCGTCGGGCCCGGCACCTTGGCCCCGAAGCGTAGCGAAATGCCCTCGTCGGGCTGGATGCGCAGCACCAGGATGTTGGGTTCGTGGGCCGGCACCTGGGCATTGGAAAAGATGAGGTGCGGGGCCGCCTTGAACTGGATGGCGATCTCTGTGACCCGCTTGGGCAGGCGCTTGCCCGCCCGGATGAACCACGGCACCCCGGCCCACCGCCAATTGTCGATGGTCCACTTGACCGCCATGTACGTATCGACCACCGAATCGGGCTTGACGTCCTTTTCCTCCCGATAGCTTTCGACTTCCTGGTCGCCGACCCAGCCCCGGCCATACTGGCCCCGCACCACGTAATCGTCGACGAGGCGGGCGTGGTACGGCTTGATGGCCTGCATGACCTTGATCTTCTCGTCGCGGATGCGGTCAGCGTCGAAGGTCGTGGGCGGCTCCATGGCCACGCAGCAGAGAAGCTGCATCAGGTGGTTCTGGATGAAGTCGCGGACGACCCCGGCCTGTTCGTAGAAAGCCCCTCGACCCTCCACCCCGATGGATTCCGAGATGGTGATCTGGACGTGATCGATATAATTGCGGTTCCAGATGGGCTCGAAGATGCCATTGGCGAACCGGAAGACGAACAGGTTCTGCACCGTCTCCTTGCCCAGATAGTGATCGATACGATAGATCTGGTCTTCGTTGAAGACGTCGTGGACGAGATGGTTGAGCTCCTTGGCCGTCTCCAGGTCGTGCCCGAACGGCTTCTCGATGATGATGCGGGCCCAGGAGCCGTTTTCACCCGGCTTGTTGAGGCCGGCGGCGCCCAACTGGCGAATGATGATCGGGTAGTCGCTGGGCGGGGTCGACAGGTAGTACAGACGATTACCGCAGGTGCCGCGCTCTTTGTCGTTCTGCTCGATGAGGGCTTTGAGCCGGGTGAAGCCGTCGGCATCTTCGAAGGTGCTCTGGTTGTATTGCATGCGGGAGGCAAAGTTGTCCCACACGGCCGGTTTGACCGGGCTGCGCCGGGAGAATTTGTCGACGGCCTGTCGCATGTCGCCGGCAAATTCCTCGTTCGACTTGGGGCGCCGCGCAAAGCCGATGACGTTCAGGCCTGACGGCAGGTAGTTCTCCAGGGCCAGGTTGTACAGGGCCGGCAGCAGCTTGCGGTGGGCCAGGTCGCCGCTGGCACCGAAGATGACCATGTTGCATGGTTCCGGCATGACCTGCAGCCGCAGGCCTTCCCGCAAGGGGCTCGGGGTCTGGGTGAGTGTCATCGCGCTTCCCCTTTCGACATCGACTCTTCTGCCAGCTTCACCACGTTCTCTACGGTAAAGCCGAACTCACGGAACAACACGTCGCCCGGCGCCGACGCACCGTAGTGATCGAGCCCCAGGCACCGGCCGGCCGGCCCCGCAAACCGATGCCAGCCCAGCGTGGTGAGCGCCTCCACGGTGACTCGGGCCTTGGTGGATGGCGGCAGGACCTGGTCCTGGTAGCTCTGGGGCTGCCGCAGGAACAGCTCGCACGAAGGCATGCTGACCACCCGTACCCGGCGGCCTTTCTGACGCAGCGCCTCGGCGGCCGACATGCAGAGTCCGACTTCCGATCCCGTGCCGATCAAGATCACTTCGGCCTGGTCGTCGTCCGATAGCACGTAAGCCCCAAACCGCAGGTTGTCGGCCGCCGGATACCGCTGCCGGTCGATCACCTTCAGCTTCTGACGGGAGAAGATCAGGCACACGGGACCTTCCCCGATGCGGCGCTGGACCGCGAGCTTCCAGGCGGCCGCCGTCTCGGTGGCGTCGGCGGGACGAATGACGGTATTGCCGGGGATCGAGCGCAGGTGGACCAGGCTCTCGATGGGCTGATGCGTCGGTCCATCTTCACCCAGCCCGATACTGTCGTGCGTGTAGACGAAAACGGTCGGAATGGCCATCATGGACGAATATCGAATGGGCGGAATCATGTAGCTTGAGAAGATGAGGAAGCCGGCGCAATAGGCCTTGAGACCATGCAGGACCAGACCATTGGTGACGGACCCCATGGCGTGCTCCCGCACCCCGAAGTGCAGGTTGCGCCCCGCGTAGTCGCCGGGCCGAATGTCGGGATAGCCTTTCAGCCACGTCTCGGTGGACGGCGCCAGGTCGGCCGCCCCGCCCAGGAGGTGCGGAATGCGATGGGCCAGCCCGTTGAGCACCTTGCCCGAGGCCATGCGGGTGGCAACGTCGCCCCCTTCGGCAAAGGTGGGCACTTCTGCATCCCAGTCGGACGGCAGGTCGCCCTTGACGACCAGAGCCCACTCCCGAGCCAGGTCGGGGAACGCCGCTGCCCACCGGTCGAAACGAGCCTGCCACTCCTTTTCCCACTGGGCGCCCTCGCCGGCCTTGGCG
>DASYBA010000827.1:0-10376 GCA_036501005.1 Candidatus Xenobia bacterium
CGAAGGCGCCATAGGTGTTGACCAGGTTGAACGGATCGAAGGACGTGTTCATGGCCTGGTCGGGAGACAGCAGATTCGCCACCGGTTGAATGCTCAGCACACAGACCAGGACGACCAGGGCCCACGCCGCCCGGGTCTGTCCCTGGCTCGGCTGGGCCTGAGCCGCAGCCCGTTCGGCCTGGGCGACCAGGTTTCGGGGCAGGATTCTCGCCCAGAACGAGTCGTCCAGCAGAGCCAGGAACGGCACGATGGTCAGCCAGTTCAGGAAGGCCAGGTTGCCGCTCACGATGAGGAAGAACTGGAACCCGATCATGCAGACGGCGCCGAAGTGTCGCCACCGCCGGCGGGCCCAGGAGCACCAGGGGGCGACCAGCTCGACAAAGTGGTTGACCAGCACGCCGAAGTGCAAAATGGGGTGGGGCAGGAAGTGCAGGGAGCGGCTGACGGGGTTGGGATTGGGTTGGGTCTCGAAGTGATAATCCAGGCAGGTCAGGGTGCGCCAGCATTCGTCGCCTCGCAGTTTGATGAGGCCCGAGCCCAGCATGATGCGAAAGCCCAGCCAGCGAAAGAGCCACAGGACGGGGACGGGCGGGGCCACCCGCGGAAACGGGCGGACGTCCCACAAGGGGACCAGAAAGATAGCCAGGAAGCCCGTCTCCAGGAGCTGCGTCTCCCATCCAAAGCTGTACCAGTCCTGGCCGACGTGGACGATGGACATGTAGAGGGCCCACAAGACGGCCAACTGGATGCTGTTCGCCAGGCCCAGCAGGAGCAAGGCAGACAGCGCCACGCCGGTCCACGCCACGGCATCCAGGGCCGTATCCGAACAACCCCACCAGAACAGGCTGGGCAACGCCCAGAAGCCGTGATGGGCGCCGGCGACGGCTTGTAGGAAGGGGGCCACCGGAGTCAGGCCGTCGGAGCCGATGAGGGCCCGATTCTGCCAGGCGGCGCACAGGAACGCCACCAGGTACACCAGGCCCAGCCATCGCAGCAGGACGAAGCGGGTGAGCCACCAGGTCTCCGGCGTTACCGGGTGCGCTGCGTTTCCGACCGCCACAGCAGGTAACCGAAGATGCCGCCGCCCACCAGCAGGGCGATGGCCGCCTGGGCCAGGTAACTGTTTTCCAGATCCTTGATGGGCTTGATCTGCGGATCGACCGCGACCGCCGTGATCACGTGCACGCTAGGCATGAGGTTGTCGGATTTGACCCGGAAGCCCTCGCCCTTGATCTCTATCGTATGGGATTCGGTGGAGCTCCCCGCCTGAGCGACCAGGGCCTCTCGGTTCTCCTCCTTCACCGTGGTGGCATAGACATGCTGGCCGTCGGTGAAGGTAAAATCCACGTTGGTGGCTTCTTCCAGGTCGTACAGGGCGCTGTTGGAAATCTGCTGACCCACCAGAAAGACGCCGTCCAGATACTGGCCTCGATACCAGGGCACGGCGGTCGTTCGATACAGTTTGTCGCCCACCACCTGGTAGCCGTGGACCGGATCGTTGGCGCCGGCCAGGACGTCCTTGATGCCCGGCCAGTTCGACAGGTTTTCGGTCGGGGGGGCCTTCTGATCCGTGCGCACCACCGTGGAACCGTGCTCGTCGGTCAGGAGCAAAAGCAGGTCTTGATCCTTGGGCGGCTGGTAGCTGTCGATGACGTCTTGGAAGGAGCTCAGCCGGGTGGGAAAGTCGGTCGTGTGCACGACCTTGTGCAGGGCCGGGTCGGCGGCCTCGGTGCGGGCCAGCACGTCCAGCCAGAGGTAGTGGGAGACCTCGATCACCTTGAAGACGCGGATGCTCCGATCCATCTCGTCGGTCAGGCGTTGGATGGTGGCCCTCTTGGCGTTCTCCATGTTGACCGCCACCTGCGAGGTCTGCAGGCCCAGCACGACGAGAAAAGCCAGCAGCGTGAGCCAGTTGCGGCTGGCAAAGCGGGAGAAGACGTAGCCCGGCGTCTGGGGACGAGCCAGCACGGGCAGTCGATCGGTTCGCCGCGCCAGATCGATGAGAATGTCGTCGACACTGAGGTAGCGGCGGCCCGGCTCAAGCTCGAGACAGTGCTCGATGATGGCGGCCAGGTCGGCATCGACGTGGGGATTGAACT
Organism: Candidatus Xenobia bacterium; assembly: GCA_036501005.1. Classification (GTDB taxonomy): domain Bacteria; phylum Vulcanimicrobiota; class Xenobia; order RGZZ01; family DASYBA01; genus DASYBA01. The sequence continues at coordinate 2,100 of DASYBA010000827.1, forward strand.
GGTGGACGGGCACCAGCGGCGTGACCAGCAGATGGTGGCGGTAGATGGCGAGGCGTTGGAGCAGATCGGATTCCTCACTCAGCCTGGAATCGATCTGGGGCGTCAGGCGGGGCAGCTTGCCCGTCAGCACGCGGTACATGGTGGCGCCGAGCGCGTAGATGTCCCAGGAGGTCTCGGGGACGGGATAGTGGAGGGGCGCGGCGGTGAGCAACGCCTGTTCGGGGGGCATGAACCAGAACGTGCCGAGGTTGAAGCCGGGCGTGCCCTGCACCTGGCTCTGGCCGAAATCCACCAGCCGCAAGGTCTCGTTCTGGTCGATCAGCACGTTGGCCGGCTTGAGGTCGCAGTGCAGGATGCCCTTGCGGTGCATGAACTGCAGGGCCGCGGCCATGTCTCGCAGCCACCGTTCGGCGCGGGCCGATACGACGGGGCCGGGCTCCCAGCCGCTGGTTCGAACCAGCGAGTCGAGAGAGCTGGTGAGAAGCGGCATGACCAGGAAGGGCGGGTCGTGCACCAGGTCGGCGCCCAGCACCGACACCACGTTGGGGTGGGCGGCCAGGGAGACCAGCCGGTGGATCTCCTGCGAGAAATATTCGACGTCGACGCTGCCGGTCTGCAGTACCTTGACGGCCACGCTCTGCTCGGTGTGGAGCTGGGTGGCGCTCCACACCGTCCCGGTGGTGCCGGCTCCGAGGATGTCGTGGAGCTGATAGCCGGGCAACACCGGCGGAGCCGGTGGCATGCGGCGGGTGTCCGGTGCACGCGCTTCGACGTTGCTCAAGCGGGACCGGCTTCGGCCTCCGGCTTCATTTTCCCTGGATCTGAGACAGCCTCGCATTCAGCGCTTCGAGGCGATCTTCGGCGTCCAGGGCCCGCTTCTCGGCCATCTGGGCGCGGTGGGCGAGGTCGGCGAGAGCGGTGCGGGAGGGCATGCCGGCGGCGTCCAGCATGGCCAACTGCAGCTCCCGGGCCTTTTTCTGGGCGCCCAGCAGGTTCTGGGTGGAGCTGCTCATCAGGTCGATGAACTCCGTCGACTCGACGGTGGCGGTCATCATGCGGGTCCAGCTTTGCAGCGAGGCGTCTCGCCAGTCTCGGAACAGTTCGCTAGGGTCCATGGAGGTGTCTCCCTTCGTTGGTTGGTCATAGGATAGGGGAGGGCTGTTGCCTGGGAGTTGCAAGCGTGCTACCATCGGGGCGGAGTCGGGGAGTCGGATGGATGGTCGCGGGGGTCTTCGGGCCCCTGAGGAAAGTCCGGGCTCCACCGGGCAGGGCGCTGGGTAACACCCAGTAGGGGCAACCTTCAGGACAGTGCCACAGAAATGTAGACCGCCGGTGCCTTCGCGGGCATCGGTAAGGGTGCAACGGTGGGGTAAGAGCCCACCAGCGGCGGGGTGACTCGCCGGCTAGGCAAACCCCGCCTGGAGCAAGGCCGAATAGGAGAGGCTCGGGGTTCTTCGGAGCCCCGACTGGCGGCCCGCCAGGGACCTCTCGGGTAAGGCTGCACGAGGTGTACGGCAACGTGCATCCCAGATAGATGACCATCCTCGACAGAACCCGGCTTACAGTCCGGCTCTCCGACTCCTTTGGGCTCCGCCCCCCAGTCGCTTCGCTGGGGGCCCCCCCGGCTGGCAACTTTGGGGAGCCCTGCGGCATCGGCTTCGCCACTACTAGCTGGCGCCCCCTCGACGGCTTCGCGCTACTAGCTCCCCTCGCTTCGCTGGGGGCCCCTGACGTTAACATTTTGGTAATGGGAGTCGATAGAAGGGTTCACAAGTGGGGTGTACTCTCGGGGGTAGCAAGGGGGGCCACGAAAATGAACGTCACAAGCCAGGGTCGGCGGCCAGCCGGTCACGTCCACAGCATGCAGGTGACCATCGATGGAGAGGTGCGGCAGCCCTCGGAAGGCACCATCCGAGTCGCCGCGGGGAGCACGGTGACCGTGCGCCTGGTCGAGACCGACGCCTCGGCCTACCGCTGGGAAGTGCGGGAGCAAGCGGGTTTGCGGCTAGCGGGCGAACAGTACTGGGAGTCCTCCCACGCGGGTTGGAGCGGGCACCGGCAGTTCACGTTCCAGATAGCCGATACCGACGGCCTGGTGCGATTTCAATACCAGCGGCGGGGACGGGCCTGGAGCGCACCGCCGGGGGCGACGCAGCGGCTCTTGATTGCCGTTGATCGCTGACATCCACGTCCACGTCCAGCCCTGGGAGCAGATCAAGCCCGACGTGCTGGCCAAACTGAAGGGCAAGCACGAACGCGGGTATCTGCAGGCGCTGATGACGTCGACAGAGCGCTTCGTGCAGTACCTGGACGAGGAGGGCATCCAGGTGGCGGCGCTCATCAACTACGTCGCACCGGACGTCATGGGATTTCAACCGTCGGTGAACGAGTGGGTGTCGAAGTTTTGCGCTGGAGCGCCTTCTCGCCTCTTACCGGTCGGTTCGGTGCACCCATTGCACGTATCGGATGCGGAGGCCGAGACGCGTCGCCTGATCGATGAACTGGGCATTCGCATGTTGAAGGTGCATGGCCCGCACATGCTGTTCATGCCCAATGCCTATGTTGACGGCTTGAAAGGCCTCGGGGACGTCTATCGGGTGGCGCAGGAGAAAGGCGTGCCGGTCATGGTCCACACGGGCACGTCGTTCTTTCCGGGGGCGCGGATCAAGTACGGCGATCCGCTCGCACTGGACGACGTGGCCGTGGATTTTCCGGAGCTGAAGATCTTGATGGCGCACGGGGGCCGGCCGTTATGGACGGAGACGGCGTGGTATCTGCTGCGGCGGCATTCGAACCTCCATCTCGATATCAGCGGAATCCCGCCGAGTCGCTTGCTGGAGTGGTTTCCTCGCTTGGAGGAAGTGGCCGATAAGGTCCTGTTCGGGAGCGACTGGCCGGAGCCGACGGTCAAGGGCATGGGGGCCAACGCCCGGGCGGTGCAGGCGCTGCCGTTGCCCGACGACGTCTTGCAGAAGATCCTATGGGACAATGCGGCGCGGATGTTCGGGCTTCAGGGCCCTATCGGTCCGGGGTGACGGCCTCCAACTGACGTGTGAGCCGCTTCTCTACGTTTCCAACGAGGCTATCCAGGATCGCATCAACCAGGCTGCCCGTAATTCGATCGTTGGGATCGGATTCGGTGACGTTTCGCCAGGTCAAGGTCAAATTGCAAGACCCGACGCTGCTAGAGAAGCGTAGGGTGTATATGGGGCTATCCGGGTAGAAATGCAGTTGAAGTAGGTTGTACCGGCCCAGTTTGGTTGTACTCATGGGTTCAATGGACCTGGCTTTCCATAGACCGGCGACTCCAGTCGTTCGACGAAGCCGCGGGCTTTCTCGTTGGTCAAGGTTCCGCGTTCCGACAAAGTCCGTGCCACCGGAGCCCTGCTCAACATTGGGGTACTGCAGGACCGGACCGCGGTCCATACATAGCCGGCAGGGCCAGGTTCCAGCACGAAGTTGTAATCTTCCCAGCAACGGCCAAAGCAGCCGGTTGGGTGGTCGCACCAAGCGAAGGTGAAAGGCTCCAGACGCCGCGGTGCGATGGGCGCCGGCGTGGATGGCTGCGCTCGACGTCCTGCCGCCCACGCGGCGAAGCCGATCAGCAACAGGAGGAGCCAACTCAGGTTCTTGCGGGCCATGAAACTATCGTAGCCGATATGGGGCCCCCTGAGCATGAGCCGGGTGTAACGTGCCTGTCGCGTAACATCGGTCGATGTCACGCGACCTGCACGGGTTTTGGCGGTCTGGCGGTTCTCTCCGAACAGGGGTGGGGAGAGCAGGCGGCCAACCACTCGGCATGGTCAATGATTTCGTCCCCTGGCAATGGGCCATGCTGGGTCTCACGGTGGCCGACGGTACCAGCGGTGGTAGCCTATCGGTGGCACTTGCAGTCGCTCCCCGGGCTGGGCGATGCCGAGCGGTTGGGCCGGTTCCATCGCGTCGTGAGTTGGACCTACCTGGCCGGGTTCCTGGGCCTTATCACCATCACGCTCCGGTCTACCCAGCCCGCCCACCTGGCCGTCTGGCTCCTGACGCTTCTGCTGGCCATCCAGGTGCTGGGGTTGAACCTGGACCTGCTGGTGCTCGCCCAAGAGGCCTGGCGGCATCAGCCGTACAGCCGGAAGGATAGGATACGCAGCCTGGCTTCCAGCCATCTAGCGGTTCCTGCCATCGTGCTGTTCTCCGCGGCACAGGATCATATGTCCAACATCCTGCCCTCGAACTGGACGACAATTCTTCCCTACCTGCCGGCGATAGCCATCTTTTCGTGGCTGGCCTACAATCGAAGCCGGGGCAGGGTGCAGCAGATCTTCCCACCCTTGGAGCCGTGTGCAGTCACCGAGCATCTGGACCGGTGGGCGGCACAGGCGGAGCTCAAGCTGGACGGCAAAAAGCTCATCGAGACGGGAAGCAGCCGGTTGGTGGACATCAAGTGGTTGAATGATGCGACGGTGGGCGTGACGGATGGGTTGCTAGAGTTGATGCGTCCGGCAGAGCAGGAGATCCTCGCAGCGTTTGCGGTGGCCTATCGGGTGGAACAGGGCCCGCAGGGTGCTGTGGGCGTTCGCATTCCCTGGGGTCAGGTCTTCAAGATGGTCCTCAGCATATTGGCAGTTGTCGCCGTCTGTGTTGTCCTGGACGTGAGCCATGTCATCATGATCGTGATCGGCATAGGCGGCATGATGGCCTGGTCCACCATGAGCCAAAAACAGAGGACGAGCGAGCTTTTGCAGAGAGTCGACCGGCGCATGGTGGAATGGGTGGGAGACCCGCCAGCGTATTATCGAACGATCGTGCGGACCGGAATCTGCAACCTGAATCCTCGATTGCTGCCGGGTATCGGACTATCGCCGCAGTTGTCTCAGCGTCTGGGAGAGCTGGCGAAAAACGTAGGCCTGGATGCAGCGCGCACCCAGGCCCTGCAGACTGAGTTCAGCAGGAGCTGTTCGGTCAGCTTCGATAGGCGTGTCAGGCCAGTTCGTGAGCCCAGCTCACGTGTTCGAGGTCCAGACCGATCTCAGGGCCCAGCTCTCGCAGGCTGCGGAGGGCGCACCGGACGCGGCCACGGCTGGGGGCCGCTTCACCCAGAAGCCCCAGGGCCGCGAGGACCTCCGCCCTGTCGCCTTCATCCATCTCGGCCGCCTGGACGATGTCGGTGGCCACTTGGATGGACTGCTGAACCTCGGAGTTGGCCTGAACTTCCACCGTCGGCTCTGCCTCAGCGGGCAGGGCATCCGGATCGATGCCGTGCTCCCGCAGATGCGCCATCCCCTTGGGGTTGACGGAGCACTGGACGATCTGGAAGCCGCCCATCTGCTGCTTGAAGTCGACCATGCCTTTGTCGATCAGGGCCGACAGGCCAGTCCGAGCCTGGGCCACCGACACGTGCCCGTGCTCCTGCTCCAGCCTCTCTGCCAGCATCTGCGTGGAAATCTGGGCCGTGCCTTGTTCGCTTCGCTGCTGATCCCGCAGCACATAGATGAGAATCGAGGTATCCATGGCGGCACGTTCCTCGCCCGCCACGCCATCTCCTGGGGCTGGTAGGTGCCCCGGGTTCCCACTACGAAATGCAGGCCGTGACGACCCTCGACCGATTCGGCGATATCCCCACGGCGGCCCCGGGTGCTGTGCTCCAGGCCTTGGACGACAAGGCGCTGGCACGGCTCGTGCACGACGCGCCGACCTTGCGGCGGGGCATCGGAGGGTCGGGCGCCGTCCTCGAGGTGGCTGGGTCTCTCGTCTACGTCAAGCGTCTTCCCCTCACCGATATCGAATACGAGCAGCGGTCGACGGCCAACCTGTTCGATCTGCCGCCCTGCTGCCACTATGGGGTCGGATCGCCGGGCTACAACGCCTGGAGGGAACTGGACGCCCACGCCATGACGTCGGTGGCGCCCGTTCTCTACCACTGGAGAGTCCTCGACTTGCCTCCGGGAGTCGATCTGGCCGATGCCGACGCTACCCCGTACGGCGCCGACGCCCCCCGCGTGCAGGCCCGCATCGATGCCGTGGCCCAGGCTTCCCACAGCCTGATCCTCTTCATGGAGCACGTCCCCTTCACGCTTCTCGAGTGGCTGGACCAGGTCCAACTCGATACGGCCATCGACTTGGTTGAGAACCATCTGCAGCGCACCGTCTCCGAGATGAATCAAGCTGGTGTGTGGCACTTTGACGCCCACTTTGGCAATGTCTTGACGGATGGCCGAAGACTGCTGTTCACCGACTTCGCCCTGGCCGCCTCCTCGAAGTTCGACATGCAAGACGACGAGCGGGAGTTTATCGAACGCCACCGTCGTCACGACAGCCTCCACGTCCAGGCCCAATGGATCAACTGGCTGGTGTCATCCCTGGCTCGCCCCGCCGACCGTAACACATTCATCGAGGCGTGCGCGGCCGGCGCTGCACCGGAAGGCCTCCCCGACGCTGCTGCCGCCCTGGTGCGACGGCACGCCGGCGCGGTGGCAGATTTCAATCGCTTCTATCGAAAAGTCTTTCTGGAAGATCGGAGGGCCCCCTGGCCGTGGTAGAGATTCGCTGTGGGCACCTGCTCGACGTTCGCAACGGCGCCTGGTTGCCTCTTCGCTCCATCCGAGTCGAGGGGGACCGTATCGTATCGGTGGGGCCCACCGATTCTACGTCAACCGAGGGTGACATCGTCGACCTGCAGCATGCCACCGTGCTGCCCGGACTGATCGACTGCCACACCCACCTCATCGACGACTTCGGACAGTACAGCATCGCCGGACCCTTGCTGACGAGTGGCGCACAATTGGCGTTCCGCGCCATTCCCCATGCCCGTGCCACCCTGCTGGCCGGGTTCACCACCGTCCGTGACGTCGGGACCTATCGGGCGTTCGTCGACGTGGCATTGCGGGACGCCATCGATGCGGGGATTGTTTTGGGACCCCGCATGGTGCCCGTGGGCGCCTACGTCACGGTGACGGGCGGGGCGGGGGCTTTGACCGGCCTGGCCCCGGACGTTGCCCTGCCCCTGGAGCTGAGATTTGGCGAGGCCAACGGGCCAGACGCGGTTCGCCAGCGGGTGCGGGCCATCGTTCGAGGGGGCGCGGGCTGCATCAAGGTCATGGCCACGGGTGCGGTCCTGACGCCAGGTAGCCGGCCGGGGGCGGCGGAGATGACGTATGACGAACTGCGGGCCGCTGTCGAGGAGGCGGGTCGGGCCGGGTTGAAGGTGGCCTGTCATGCCCACGGGACGAAAGGGGCACTGGATGCCGTGCGGGCCGGGGTTGCCTCTATCGAACACGGGAGCCTGCTGGACGACGAGACCCTGACCGAGATGAAGGCCCGTGGCACGTTTCTCGTCGCGGACTTATACGACAACGAGGCCATTCTGCAGGCGACTGAACATCCCGCGGAGTTTCGAGAGAAGGAATTGGCCGTGGCTGACAGCCAGGTCCAGGTGTTTCGCCGGGCCCTGGCGCTGGGCGTTCGCCTGGCCTACGGCACGGATGCGGCGGTCATCCCGCACGGGCACAACGGCAGGCAGTTCGCAACCTACGTGTCCCATGGCATGTCGCCTCGGCAGGCGATCCAGAGCGCGACCGTCGAGGCGGCGGAGCTGCTGGGCTGGCCGGACCGGGTCGGGTGCCTGGAGCCGGGCCGGATTGCGGATCTGATCGCGGTAGAGGGAAATCCCCTCGAAACGATCGCCACCCTGGAACGCCCGATTTTCGTCATGAAAGGCGGTCAGACGGTTTCCGCCACGAGGGTATCGTTGAGGTAGATTCGGCCAGGCACGCCCTCCGGACGGATGCCTGTCTCCCACACAAGACCGTCGGGCGCCTGCCCTCGGGCTCGCAGGCGTCCCTGGTGGATGCCCCGCAGGTGGTGACAAGCACAGATTGTGCCCTGGTTCTCAGCCTTGTCACTCCCGCCTTGGGATTTGAAGATGACATGGTGCCCTGCAAACTGGTGCGACTGGTGCAACACTGAGTCCTGCTGGCCTGACCCCCGAGCGCAGTTCTGCCATGCCTCGTGCCCGCCAAGCTGGCAGGGCCGCAACGAGATATGGGGCCCGTCGGCGAGATGGCGGACTTCCCAGCCGACGACGGCAAGCCCTATCAATATTGCGAGGAGTCATTGAGCTTCATGGGCCCCCTTAAGCAAATCTCTCCCCTGTATTGGTTGCTCATCATGGTCGCAGCTCTATTCGGATGCGGAGGCGGGGGCAGCTCAGAATCGACAGGTGGCTTCTGTCTCGGTGTATCCTGGCGATGCCAGCAACCCCATCCTGCCGTTGCAAACCATCACCGG
>DASYBA010000828.1:0-21246 GCA_036501005.1 Candidatus Xenobia bacterium
CCGTCAGCCGAGGCCTCCACGCTCTGGATGGCGCTGACGACCGAGTAGCTGCCTACCTCGGCGTCAACCGGCACCAGGGTCAAACCCATCCAGCGGCAGAGGGCCGACACCTGCAGGTAGACCGTGCCGTTCTGCGACACCGTGGCGTCCGGCAGGGTCATCGACTCGGTGCCGGCCGTCCCCTGATTGTGGGCTACGTCCCAGTGGACGTCGCGGGACGGCATGTGGATGTCCAGGCTCTGGTGGTCTGCCGACCATGCGAAGGTCGTGTTCGTCATGCCGAGGAGGCGGGTCAACCCGCTGTCGTCGGCCGGCACATACTGACCGCCCGCCAGATGGACCGGGTGGAACGGAATCCCTTCCGAGCCCACGTGGATCTCGAGACGCTCCGGGACGGGGGCCTGGGCATGGACCGGCGTGAGGCCGGTCAACAGACAAAAGACCAAGCCCCAGCAGGTTGCTTGAAGTTTTCTCACGCGCCCGTCCCTCCCATGCAGAAATGATGCACCAAGCCGATTGGCCGACTTGAATATTCTTCACGGCTGGCCGGCGACTTCCTGCCTGGGAGAGGGGTCAATCCGCCGACAGGTCTGCCGGTTTCCGGAGGTGAAATTGGCATCGTCAAGGAGGACGGGTCATGCCAACTGAAACCGTGGAAAGACGCCGCATCCGATACGAGACCCTGGACGAGGTCGTGGCCGACGTGCAAAAACTACGGCTGGGGCCTTACTCCCGTTGCGGCAAGTGGAGTCTGACGCAGATTTGCGAGCACCTGGACAAGGCCATGGAGGGGTCCATGACCCACATGGACGACGTGCCGCTGGGGTGGCTCATCCGCAAGACGGTGGGCAAGATGATCTTTAACCAGATGGTCAAGAGCGGGCAGATGCGCAAGGGGTTCGAAGCGCCCGCCGCCTTCCGTCCGGTGGACCAGGCAGACGACGATCCCGCCCGGATCGACCACTTCCTGCACACGATCGAGAAGCTCAAGACCGCCTCTCAGTTCGCGGACAGCCCCTTCTTTGGCCGTCTGACGCCCGATGAGTGGCGCGCCTTTCACCTGGTGCACGCCGCCCACCACCTCAGCCACCTGATTCCCAGCTAGGGGCTGATGCGGTACTTCAGCAGCTCGAGGTAGGCGGCGTTGGTCCAGCCGAAGCCCATGACGTTCTCGGTGTAGCCGACGCCGATGGGGGTGTCGGTGGTGCCTTTGACCACGTCGTACTTTTCCCGGATGGTCCGCTCCCGCTCGAAATTGGCGCGCACCGTGTCGGTGAACTCCGTCGCCAGGCGCGCCGCGTCGGACGTGAAGCCGTGGGCCGCCAGACCCTCGACGGTCAGCAGGTGGACGGGCGCCCAGCCGAACGGCTTGTCCCACTGGGCGCCGGTCTCTACGTCGCTCATGGCCAGCCCGTGGGCCTGCTCGAAGTCTCTCAGGTGGCGCACGACGAGGGCGGTCTGCTGCGGGCTGGAGAGCCCGGCCCACAACGGGTAGAAGGTGGTGGCATAGCGGTAGGACGACGGTTTGTGCGCCACCACGTCATAGTCGAAGTACATGCCGACGTCTTGATGCCATAGCCAGCGGTCCACCGCTTCCTTGCGGGCCTCGGCGGTGCGGAGCCAGCGCGCCGACTGGTCCACCTTGCCCAGGGTGGCGGCCATCCACGCCAGGTCGGTCTCCGTCTTGTAGAGCAGGCTGTTGAGACAGACGGGCGCGTAGTGATGCGTCGCCCCGCTGAACGGGCCGAAGCGGAAGGTGACGTCAAAACCGGACGCCCGCATGGCCCGATCGCCGTGATAGTAGTCGGGGGTGAGCGCCAACTCTTGAGGGTCACCCGACGCCAGGGCGGGCCCCTGCACGGTGAAGGCCATGACTCGGCCGGTCAGGTCCCGTTCCCCAGCCGCCAGAAAGTGCGCGTAATCCGTCTGGCCCGGGTGCGTCAGCGCCCAGGTCGCCACTTTTTCGTAGTAGGCCACCCCGGGACGCATCTCCGGCACGGGCCCTTCGCCGACGTCATAATACCGGGACAATCCAGTCTGTCCGGCCAGGTTGGGGGCCGTGGTCCAGAAATGGTGCTCTCGCACGGCCAGGTCATAGACCCGGGACAACCAGAGCGGATCCTTGGCGTGCCTGGGGTACAAGAGGCGAATCGCCTGGGTCAGGAACGGCGGCTGCGAGCGGGTCAGATAATAGGAGCGGTTGGCGTTGAGCACGGCCCCGTAGTGCTCGATCTCGAAAAGCTGGTTCTCCAGCATGCCGTCGGCCAGGGCGGCCTGGCCATCGGCCACCAGGCCCCGCATGATGAAGTAGCTGTCCCAGCCGTACATCTCATTGAACTTGCCGCCCGGCACGACATAGGGAAAAGGTAGATAGAGCAGCCCCTGCTGAGCGAGCTCGGTGGGCTGGACGTCGCCCAGGTGAAGGATGGGTCGTGGCAGTGGCCGCACCTCGACGCCCGCCTCCTGCAGCTTCACCACGGGCGCCGGCGTCGGCAGATCGGCCGGGAGATACAGCACGGGGCGCGTCTCGAACCGAGGATCATGGTAAGCCGCTGGCGACACCACCGAACGGGTGAGATCGTGCCACGCCGCCTTGATGTAGGCGCGGATATCCGTCGCCGGGGGAGCCGCCAGGCCCACCCCCACCACGCAGGCGAGGATCAACAGAACAGACCGCATGAGGGGCCGTCGTTTCGGGCGACTTCCAGGAGGTCCTCCCGGCCACTTTGAAAAACCTTGCATGAACGCACACGGCGTGCTTCTCGGCACCGCGCTCGGCGATGCCCTCGGGCTGCCCTATGAAGGGCTCAGTCCCAGTCGGGCGGGCCGCCTCCTGCCCGGCCCGCTCCGGCCCCGCCTGGTGGGGTCTCGCATGATGGTCAGCGATGACACCGAGCACACCATCCTGACGGCGCAGGCCCTGCTGGCGGCCCCCGACGACGTGTCAGCCTTCGCCCGAGACCTGGGCTGGCGCCTGCGCGGGTGGCTCCTGGCCCTGCCCGCCGGCGTCGGCTTCGCCACCCTTCGAGCCTGCCTGAAGCTGTGCGCGGGCGTCTCTCCCGAACGGGCCGGGGTGCGCTCGGCCGGCAACGGTCCCGCCATGCGCGCCGCCATTCTCGGCGTCTGCCTGACCGATCGCCGCGACGATCTGCGTGCCTACGTCCGAGCATCGACCCGGCTGACGCACACCGACCCGCGAGCCGAACGGGGAGCCCTGGCCGTGGCGCTGGTGGCCTCCGGCGTGCCCGTCCCCGCCCTACCCGAGATCATGGACATGGACGACGAGCTGCTGGAGGCCCTGGATCGTCCCCAGGCGTCGAGCGGGCCAAATGGCGTGAAGGGATATATCTACGACACGGTCGGGGCTGCGCTGGCGGCCTACCGCAACCATCCCGGCGACTGGTCTGGCGTCGTATCCGAGGCGGTGGCCGCGGGCGGCGACACCGACACAGTGGCGGCCATCGCGGGCGGCCTGGCGGGTGCTCGGGGCGATGCGCTTCCAGATGCCTGGCTTCAGGCGTTGTGGGAGTGGCCCCGAGACGTCTCCTGGATGGCATCGCTGGCCGGCCGTCTGGAGGCTACGTTTCAAAAGGGCGAGCGGCCTGGCCCCCTGCCGGTGGCCTGGCCGCTCATCCCCTTGCGCAACGCCCTCTTCCTGGGCACGGTGCTGGCCCACGGCTTCCGCCGCCTGGCCCCACCGTATTGAAAAAAGGCCCGACCTGTTCAGGTCGGGCCTTTCATTGGCTACCAGCGCCGATGGGTGCGTTCCCGCTCGGCAGTCTGGCTGGAGCGCTCGCCGCGCTCGCCGCCGCCGCCCCCACGAGGCCCGCGGGAGGGGCGTTCGCCGCCGCCACCACGCTCGCCGCGGTCGTGACGACCTTCGGCACGCTCGGGGCGATCAGTACGCTCGGGGCGCTCACCGCGCTCCGGGCGGTCAGTACGCTCGGGGCGCTCAGCACGCTCCGGGCGGTCAGTACGCTCCGGGCGGTCAGTACGCTCCGGGCGTTCGACACGCTCCGGCCGCTCGTAGTCGGCGCCGCCGCCGCGCTCTTCGAAGCGCTCCCGCTCAGCGGGACGCTCCTCGGACCAGCGATCGCCTCGCTCCCCGCGGTCAGCCGCCGCGGGACGCTCGGAGAGGCGCTCGGCAAACCGTTCCCGGTCACCGCCGCCGCGGGGGCCGCGACCACCGCCACGCTCGGCTCGCTCATAGCCGTAGCCGCCGCCATTGCGCTCGGGACGGTCACGCCGCGGCTCCTCGCTGCTACGCTCCTCCCGGTCGGCACCGGCACCGCGCTCTCGGCCGCCGCGTTCGCCGCCACGGTCGCTGCGCTCAGGGCGCTCGCCCCGCTCCGGACGCTCGCGTCGCCCTTCCTCACGATCGGCACCGCGGTCGCCACCGCGCTCTTCCCGGTCGCCGCCGCGATCACGACCACCGCGTTCACCACGGTCGCTGCGTTCGCCACGCTCGGGTCGTTCCGGTCGTTCTGGCCGATCCGGTCGCTCGGCACGGTCGAAGTCCCGCTCCTCACGCTCGGGGCGTTCACTGCGTTCAGGACGCTCCTCCCGCTCGGTGCGTTCCGGGCGCTCGCCACGATCTTCCCGCTCGCCACGATGTCCGCCGCGGTCGCCGCGATCACCCCGATCTCGTCCCCCCCGGTCCCGGTCCCGGCCACCGCCGCGGCCGTTGCCGCGGGATTCCCGGGCTTCACGGGTCTCGCGAATGGCGTCGGCCGGCGACTGGCTCAGGCGGGCGGTCAGGTTGATACGACCCTGGCCGTCAATCTCCGTGACCTTGACCGGCAAGATGTCGCCGATGTTGGCCACGTCTTCGACCCGGTTGACCCGTTGCGTTGACAACTGCGAGATGTGGACCAGGCCTTCACGGCCCGGCAGCACCTCGACGAAGGCGCCGAAGTTCATGATGCGCACCACGCGGCCTTCATAGATGGCGCCGACTTCGACCTCGGCTGTCAACTCTTCGACCATCTGCTGAGCCCGGTCTCCCGCTTCTTTGTCGGTGGCGCCGATGAAGATGCGGCCGTCGTTCTCGATGTCGATCTTGACCCCGGTCTCGGAGATGATCTTGTTGATCATCTTGCCGCCTGGCCCGATGACGTCCTTGATCTTTTCCGGATGGATCTGGAGCATGATGACTCTGGGGGCGTACTTCGACAAGTCCGGCCGAGCCTCAGGAATGGCAGCCTCGAGCACGTCGAGAATCTGCAGACGGGCCAGACGGGCCTGCTCCAGGGCTTCCGTCAGCATCTGCTGGGAGATGCCGGCGATCTTGATGTCCATTTGCAGCGCCGTGATGCCCCTGCGGGTCCCGGCGACCTTGAAGTCCATCTCGCCCAGGGCGTCTTCCATGCCCTGGATGTCGGTCAGGATGGCGTACTTGTCACCCCGCACGATCAGGCCCATGGCGATGCCGCCGACGGGAGCCTTCAGCTTGACGCCCGCATCGAGCAGGGCCAGGGTGCTGCCACAGACCGACCCCATCGACGTCGATCCGTTGGATTCCAGCACCTCGGAGACGACCCGCATGGCGTAGGGGAATTCGTCTTCGGTGGGGAGCACGGCCACCAGGGCCCGCTCCGCCAGCGCACCGTGGCCGATCTCACGACGGCCCGGACCCCGCATGGGGCGGGTCTCGCCGACCGAATACGGCGGGAAGTTGTAGTGGTGCATGTACCGCTTGGTGGTGTCGACGCCGATGCCGTCGATCATCTGCTCCTCCGAGCGCATGCCCAGGGTGGCAATACTGAGCACCTGGGTCTGACCCCGGCGGAAGAGCCCGCTCCCGTGGGTGCGAGGCAGGATGCCAGGGCGGGCGCTGAGCGGCCGAATCTCGGTCGTCTTGCGGCCGTCGGGGCGGAGGTTCTCATCCACCACCATGGCGCGCAGCTCTTCCTCTTCCAACTTCTTGAAGATGGTCTCGAAGTCGAACTTGCGGGTGTCGGCCAAGAGACCGAGCAGGTGCTCCTTCTTGGCGTGGTCGCGGCCGTTGAGCTGCTCGGTGACGAAGGCGCGGCCCAGCTCGTTGAGCTTGGCCTCCCGGGCCTGCTTCTCGGTGACCCGCATGGCCTTGGCCAACGGCTTGTGCAGAAGCTCCCGCATCAGCTTGTCGAGGTCTTCGTCGACCTTGGAGATGGGGTAGTTGCCCTTCTTCTCGCCCGCCTTGGAGACGAGCTCGTCGATCATCTCGACGACGGTCTTGACGACCTTCATGCCTTCCATCAGGCCGGTCAGCGCTTCGGTCTCGCTGACTTCCTGGGCACCGGCCTCGACCATCATGACGCTGTCGCGGGTGCCCGCGATGATCAAGTTCAGGCGGGAGCCTTCCAACTGTTTGTAGGTCGGGTTGACCAGGGTGTTGCCGTCGGCATCGAGCCCGATGCGCACGGCGGCAATGGGCCCCATGAACGGAATGTCCGAGATGGAGAGGGCGGCCGAGGCGCCGATCATGGCGAGGATGTCGGGGTCGTTCTCCAGGTCAGAGGAGAGCACCAGGCCGACGATCTGGACGTCGTTGCGGAAGCCGTCGGGAAATAGCGGCCGAATGGGCCGATCGATGAGGCGGGAGCTCAGGATGCCCTTTTCTGTGGGCCGACCTTCCCGCTTGATGAAGCCGCCCGGAATTTTACCGGCAGCGTACATTTTCTCTTCATAGTCACAGGTAAGGGGGAAGAAGTCGATACCTTCCCGGGGTTTGGACGAAGCCGTGGCTGAAACCAGGACCACGCTCTCGCCGTAGGTGACCAGCACCGCGCCGTTGGCCTGCAGGGCCAGTTCTCCAGTTTCCAGCCGCAGCGTGCGGCCCGCGATTTCGCGTTCAACGACCTTCAGGTTGCTGACTTGTGTCATTCATTACACCTCATCGATTTGACCCTGGACCCGCCAGGGCGTTCCAGAAATGCCGCCCGCGGCGGCCTGATTGCCTGTGGATTGCCGTCGCGTCACCCGCCCGGGCGAGGGCGCGACCTTATGGGTGCACCGTCCCACGGTGCTGTGTGTCCGAGCCATCCGGCCGCCACCGTCCGTCGCGGTGGCCGCGCCGGCCCTAGCGGCGCAAGCCGAGTTTCTCGACGACGCCGCGATAGCTATCGATGTTCGTCTTCTGCAGATAGTTCAATAGCCGGCGGCGATGGCCGACCATCATCAAGAGACCACGTCGCGAATGGTGGTCTTTCTTGTGCGCTTTCAGGTGCTCATTCAGATGGTTGATCCGTTCCGTAAGAATCGCCACCTGTACCTCGGGCGACCCGGAATCGTTATCGTGAATGCGAAACTTCTCGATCAGTTCTGACTTCTTTTCCTTCACCAGGCCCAAGCCCGCTTCACCTCCTCTCGTATTTTGGCTTCACCATCCGGCTGGCGTCGGCACGTTTGCCAAGCCGCGCATTGGCCTTCCCCTGGCGAGCCTGCAGAGTATATCACGGGCCTTTTCGGTTGTAAAGCGATAAGGCAGGATCGGGGTGGGACCTGCACCAACCAATGTTTTGTGCCGACCGCGACCACGCCAGAAGTCTTCGACGCCCAGAAGGTCAAGCTGCAGCCGCCTTACAACGTGGTCCTCCTCAACGATGACGACCACTCCTACGAATACGTCATCGAGATGCTGCAACGACTGTTCGGCTACCCGCCCCCGAAAGGGTTCATGATGGCGCAGGAGGTGGACATCACCGGACGGGTCATTGTCCTGACCACCACGCTGGAACGAGCCGAGCTGGAGCGGGACCGCATCCACGCTTACGGGGCCGATCCTCGCATTGCCCGCTGCAAGGGGTCCATGTCTGCCATTCTCGAGCCCGCCGATGGCCGTTAACATTCCGGCAACAAATGTTCACAAAAAGTTCACAACGTTAACATAGTTGTAAGGAACCACCGTTGTCCGACCCCGGCC
Source organism: Candidatus Xenobia bacterium (assembly GCA_036501005.1). Lineage (GTDB taxonomy): Bacteria > Vulcanimicrobiota > Xenobia > RGZZ01 > DASYBA01 > DASYBA01. The sequence continues at coordinate 7,904 of DASYBA010000828.1, forward strand.
CCCAAGTGATATGATGAGTGAAACTAACTGCCAGGGAGTGCAACGATATGGCTAGCGAAATTCAAGGCATTGGAGGGCTGTCCCGCCTTCCGGAGAGCATGGTCGGTCAGGTGGGTGCGAGCTCACGCTCCGGGGCAGCCAAGCCTGCCAAGATCGACACCCACGACCACGCGCTCATTTCCGACGAGGCCAATGAAGAGCCGACAGGGGCCACGGGCGCCTCGGGCCAACCGAACCTCGGCCTGCCCGGAGTGCACTCCGGGCCCGTGTATTCCTCGCTCGGCGGGGGCAGCACGGGTCCGAAGGGCGTCCACTCCGGTGGGGTAGTGGTGTCGGGGGGGTCACCCAACTTCAGCTACCTGTCCGGCAGCGCCGGCAAGCTCTTCTCCTAGGGTACAGGGAACAGGGGTCGGGGATCAGGGACCGGGACTACCGGGCTCTGGTCCCTGATCTTTTTCGGGGCCCGGCGGGCAGGTGTCGTTGAAGGCCCCCCCGAGCCCTGACCCCTGGTCCCATGCCTCTTATCGGGCGCGGAAGTAGAGGGGGAATTCGCCCGCCAGACGGCTGTCGACCAGCAACTGGAACACGTAGGCCCCAGCCTCGGAGAACATGAGCTGGTTCAGCTCGGTGATGACGTTGGCCGTCTCTGTCTCGTTGGACAGGGTAAAGTATTGCTCCGGCGACTGCTGGATGATGGCCGTGCGGGCCGGGTTCAGCATCTTGATCTGCTGGATGTGGAAGCCTGGCGCCTGGGTCCACGACGTCATGATGCAAAAGCGCGGATACGTGACGGGAAACGCGGCGACAAACAGGTCGGTAAAAATGCCGTAACAGGCGATCTTACCTTCCGGCAGAGGAACGATGGCGTCACAGAATATGAAGTTCCTCAGAACGGGCTCCACCCAAGACTCCCTTCGTATGCGGCCGGCTACGGCTTGCACGGTTTCTCTCCACCGCGCTGAATTCCTCTCACGTTCCTGCCCGAAAGTCCAGATCTGCCGCAGGTGGACGGCTCAGTTCGTGGATGGACGACCCGCTCTGGTCGAGCTTGAAAAATACTCTGCAGAAGCAGGCCGGTCCTGTGATGCCGCATGATTGACACCAGGTTAACAAGATGTTAAAATCCATGTGTCGCTCCACACCTGTCAGGAGGTTGTCTTATGGCTCAAGAGATAACCGTGGTTGAGAACGCCGACTTCATTGGGCTGCTTTTGCGGTACCGAGGCGTCAACAACTAGATCGAACGACTCCTAGCACAAGGGTTTGGCAGTCTAACTGCAGACCCTTTTTACTACCGGCTGTCAGAACCGGCCGCAGGGGGCGCGGCCAGGAGTTTTCCTCCCTGCACCCCGCAGTTTCCCGTGGAGAACTCTTGACCGTCGTCAGCCGCCCGTGTCCAATATCCTGAACCCGCCTGGAGCCGAGCGAGAGGCGGTTGCTTCCGCGTCTGCCGGGCATCCGCTGCTGGCCGCCCTGGGCCAGGTGCTCAACCTCAAGCTTTGGCTGATCGACGAGAGAGACCAGGTGTTGGGCCGCGAGGACGGCCTGCCTGAGGTACCCGCCGCGCTGCTCTCCGAAGCGCGACGGAACGGGCGAATGGCGTTCGGCCACACCCTGGGCCGACAGGCAGCCGCCATGCCCCTGCCGGCCGCCAAGGCCGGAGCCGTGGTGCTGGCTCTGGGCGAAACCCACGATGAGGCGACCGTCCCCGGCCCTTTCCGCGGCGCCTGCGAGCAACTGGCTCGAGCGCAACCGCAACTGGCCCAGGCGGCCGACGACCTGCTGCACGAACAGTGGCTGGTCTGGCGCGAGGGTTTCGAGGGCACGTTGGTGCGCTTGCACGAAAACCGCGTGCCTCTGTCGGACATGCTCCATTTTGTGGCCCACCAGGCCTGCAAGGCCCTGCACGTCTCGGTCGCGGGCGCGGCAGTCTGGGAGCGCCAGTCGCACACCGTGCTGGGCTGGGCGCTGACCGACGAGGATCCGCGCCAGCGAAGCAGCTTCCAGGCCCTCCTGGAGACCTTCTCATTGCGCCTTACCGAGGAACCTCCAGAATCCGGCCAGCCGTCGCCTGGCTCCTGGCCCGTGGTCTACGGGTTGGAGCTCAAAGGCAGCCATGACGGCCTCCTCCTCTTGCGGCCGGCCGACATGCAGGCGCTTCCCCTCGAGACCGACAACCTGCTCCCGGCCGCCATGTCGGCAGTGTCGACCGGCCTTCAGTACCGGGGTCGGCTCTTCGTCACCGAGGTGTCGAGAACCCTGATGACCTGTCTGCGGGCCGCCGGGGACGAGCTCGACGACGCCACGCCGCACTGGTCGCACGACGACATCCGCTCGTTTTTCTCGAATGTGGGTCTGGCGCTGTCCTCCGCGCTGGATCTCAAGGGCCTGCTGCGCGTCATTGTCGAACACGCGGTGCGCCTGACGCGCTCCGATGGCGGCAGCATTTATCTTATATCGGACAACCAGGTGGTCGTCGAAGCCCGCACCGGTTTCGAAGAGTCTCATTCCAAACCGCCCATGCGGGTGGGCGAGCGTTTCCTGCAATCGGCTCGGGGCCTCGTCTCCGTGCTGACCGGCGATGCCGTGCATGCCCACCGCAACGGCCCGGGTGCCTGGCCCGGGCCGGTCGGATCCTACCTCGGTGTGCCGCTGGTCTTCCAGAACGACGTCGTGGGGGTGCTCAACCTCTACATGCGGGAGCGCCGCCCCCACCGGCAAGAGGATATCGAAATGCTGGCGGCCTTCGTGTCCCACGCCACCCTGGCGATTGAAAACGCTCGGGCTTTCGAATTCGAGCAACGCCGGGCCCAGGAGGTCACGCTCCTCTTCCTCGCCGCCCGAGCCATCGGGCAATGCCAGACGCTGACCGAGGTGCTGGAGACAGGCGCCGACCAGATGACCCGGGTGGCGGAGGTCAACCGCTGTCTCATCATGCTGCTGGACACCCAGGGACAGGACTTCTGCACCGCCGCGAGCCGGGGCCTCTCCGAGGATCAGAGAGAGTTCTTTTCCTACTATCGGATGGGCGTGTTGGAACTGGAGCCTCGGTTTGTCGATACGCTGAGCCGAGGCAAGAACTACCTGTTCACGTCGGAGCCCCCCGACTGTCCGCCGTTGCAGAAGCTGTTTGACCTGTTGCCGTCCAGCACCGCCATGCTGGTGCCGCTGTTGGGCCAGGAGTCGCTGCTGGGGCTCATCTGGCTGGACGATTCTCGCATCGCCCACAACTTCACCACCGCCCAGAGCCGGCTCGTGCAGGCCCTCGCCATCCACCTGGGCACCGCCTTGCACCGGGCCCGGCTGCACGAACACATGGAGCGGAACCTGCGCCAGATTCGCACCTTGTACGAAGTCTCGACCGCCCTGGCGGGCGCTTTCATGCCCGACAAGGTCGACGAGCTCGTCGTGCAGAAGGCGTTCGAGTTGATGCGGCACTTGCCATGCGCGCTATTGGCCCAGGACGAGATGACCAAGGCCTTCGAACTGGCCGGGCACATGGCCCTCGCCCCGGCCCTGCAAGACGTGAGCCTCCTCCGCTGCGTGGCCGCACCCGCTCTGCGTTCCAAGAAGACGCTCCTGGGTTCGGTGGATGCCAGCGAAGACGATGCCGAGACCTCTCGCGAGGTGCAGGCCTACCATCAGCGGCTCAGCGACGAGCGGATCCAGACGTATCTCTGCATCCCGCTGGTGGCCAAGCGCAAGGTGGTCGGGGCCCTCATCTTCCTGGCGCCCACCGAGCACCGGTTCTCCGACGAGGAGACACAGCTCATCCACGGGTTTGCCAGCCAGGTCGCCATGGCGATTGAAGGGTCTCGCCTCAACATGGTGGTTCGAAACAAGGTGCGGGAACTGGCCACGCTGTTTGAGGTGGGCAAGGCGGTCACCGGATCCTTGCGGCTGGACCAGGTCATGGACGCCATCGTGCACAGCGTGCGCACGGCCACGGCTTCCGACGCCATCGCCATCATGCTGCTGGACAGCATCCAGCGGGAACTGTCCGTATCGACCTCCGTGGGCCTCGCCCGCTCGCACCGTCGCACCACCGTGAAGATTGGCGAAGGGTTTGCCGGCCTCTCCGCCCAGTCGGGCCGGGTCATTTCGATACAGGACACGGAAGCGACCGCACCCCAGTTTCCCAACGCCATTCGACAGGACGGCATGAAAACCATCATGGCCGTGCCCATGAAGGCTCGCGGCAGGGTCATCGGCCTCTTGAACGTCTATCGGGCAACCATCTACAATCACAATCAGGCCGAGGTCAACCTGCTGACGACGCTGGCGAACCAGGCCGCCATCGCCATCGAGAATGCCCGGCTCTACGAAGAGAAGAATCAGGTCACCCAGATCCTGCGGGAGATTCTCATACCTCGCAGCCGCTTTCTACACGAGGGGTTGGAGGTGGGGCACCGGTTCCAGTCGTCCATGGAGCTGGCGGGCGATTATTACGATACCATCGACCTGCCGGGGGGCCGAGTGGCCCTCACCATCGCGGACGTGTCGGGCAAGGGCCCGACGGCCGCGACGTATGCGGTGCGGACCAAGTACATCGTGAGAGCGTACTCGCTGGCAGGCTACCAGCCCGAGAAGGTGCTGTCCATGACCAACCCCATGATCGCGGCCGAGGCCGGGTACGGCATGTTCATCAGCCTGCTGCACTGCCAGGTGGACGTGCGCAAGGGGCAGCTCCTGTACAGCTCCGGGGGCCATGAGCCGCCGCTCTTCTGGAACCACCGCAAGCAGTCTTCGACGTTGCTCATTGACGACGGGCTGCTGCTAGGCATCGATGCCAACTACCAGTACACGCAGCAGCAACTGGCGGTGCACCCGGGCGATGTCCTCATCCTCTACACCGACGGCGTGACGGATTGCCGGAGTGAGTCTGGGGAGTCGTTCGGGGTGGATCGGATTCGGGAAATCGTGGAGCAGTTTCCCACCCACGGCAGCCAGGCGCTGGCCAACAAGATCTTCTCCGCGGCCCTGCGCTTCAGCGGCAAGCGGATGACCGACGACTTTTCGCTGATGGTGGTGCGGTTCTAGCGGCTACAAATCATCAATTCCCTAAGAAAGTAACATCCGTTACAGATGCAACCGTAACGTGGAACGTCACCGTGGATCCCGCTTGAGTGAACCCTGACGTTCCGACCGAAACCGGCGTCGGCACACCTGCAACGTTGGCAAACGCCAGGTATGCAGTCATGCCGTTTGGAATTGTAGTGGTGGTGGTGCCAGCAACAATTCCCGAAAGGCCGGAGATATTGACAACTCGCCCTGTGTTTGGAGTGTAACTCATTCGCTACTCCTTAAACCAACAACCAGTTTGTACCATCAAAAACGCAATCCATCGATGCATTCTGGGCCAGGGACAGAGAACTCACTCCACCAATGGTGCCAGAAGCCGGAGTTACTGTACACGTGCTACTGTTGATGTTGACCACGGCCTGCCGGGTTCCCGTGTTCAGGCCGCTTCCCAGGGTGATCGTGCCCCCTCCGGAAATGTTTGCTGATACGACCGTGTCGGCTTGAACTGTGGTATAATTCGCCGTTTTAGTGGTGGGCGGTTCAACAAATCCTCCACCCGGCACCAGCGCTTTACTACTGTTGACATAAGCTGTGTTAGTTGTCGTTCCGTTGAGGAAGACCGATCCCAACGTGGCGTTCGTCGTACTGAGTAATGACAAGTTACTTGACGCTGAGGTAGCGCCGTAGATTTTCGGGAACAGGCAGCTTCCGCTCGCTACCTGGATGGCCCACGGGTTCGTGATGGTCAGGTTAGTTCCGGCAATGGGGGGTCCGGAGATATAGACCGTAGCGGCACTGGTATGCGTGACAGAGGTGTGAGACGCAGCAAAGGTCGGCGCCTGAATCCCTAACCAAACCGATTCGCTTGCCGTGCCAGAATTTGCTGTGTTGTCGTCGGTAAAAGTAGCTGAAGCTAGGTTCCACGAGGCACCGGCTGAAGACGGAGTAAAGATGGACGCATGAGGTGTTAAACTTTGTCCGTTTGCAGAGACTACACAGATGTCTGCACCACCGACCTGTAAATGAACAAAACCAGCCCCGTTTAGACAGAGGCTGTTGGTACTGATCGGCTGAATATAACCAGCTAAGAAACTGCTGTTATAAATCTTCAGGTAACCGGAACCTTCGTTATTGAACACCAGATTGAGGTTATGGCCACTATCAATAAAGCAAGATGGTGCTGCCGTGCTGGTACCATTCAGATACACGTTCCCCAACGTCGCGCTTGTTGTAGAGAGAAGAGCCAGGCTTCCAGAAGAAGCTATTGAGCCAGATAACGTTGGCACGGTCAAGCTTGTGCTCAACGTAGCGGCACCAGAGACATAGGAGAAATTTGAGTCTGAACTCAACGCAGTGTTTCCTGAATTTGTCCAAACAACCTGCCCACCACTGGCAAAAGCGGTTGTACCGGTTCAACCGTTAGAGAGTGGAACAAGCTCGCCGGTCGCAAAACGTCGAACAACGTGATTCGTTGGATCGATGAGGGTTGGTATTTGAGAACTCATTGAACTACTCTCCTAAATGCTTGCTGGCAACAATAGTTACGCCGGAATAGCGGCGGCCCTAGCTCCATCGGCGGAGATGGGAATTGTTCAGGTCACAAGCGGGTCACGCAGTCTATAGTTACCAGTATATCCCACCTCTTCTACAACAGCAGAGTTTGCGCTGGGATAGGCGGGACCAACGGTCTCTCCAGTGTCCACCCATCGGCAGTCTCGCTGGTCGTGTGGACAGAGTACCGCGGTGGTTCTGGATTCGTCAAACGCCCGGCAACGCGTTTGCATTTACGCCCGGCCTAGGATGGACAGATTACCACCAAGAAACTGATCCGTTCCGACACCCGTCACAGCGCCGTCCAGCGCGATTTCACCCGATCGAGGTCAAACCCAGGGCTGACCTCGATCGGGTCAAAGTGCACCGGATGGCGCTCTAACAAGCGTGCCAGAAGATCAGTTTTGTTGTGGGAATCTCCTGAGCGTAAGCCGGGCGTAAATGCAAACGCGTTGCTGGGCGTTTGACGAATCGAGAGCCGCCGCGGTACCCTCGCTGTACGATATCCAATTTGGGAGACTTGCCGATGGACTCTGAGTTTGGTTTGGAATCGGACGAGAACTGCGCGCTGAGGCATGACGCCGGGGCAACTAGTGCGAGATGCCCCAGGCTAGAGGTGGACCGATGACCTGGCCATACACCTATACGAACATCCCGGAGGTTGGCTTCCAGGCGATCATCACGTCGACCGGCCAGAACGTCGTCATCAACGATGTGAACCAGATCGAGCAGATGCTGCGGTTGGTTTCAAACTGGAACAGCTTTACGTCATTGAGGCTGCAGGAAACCAGCCGGACCGAAGGGGTGTGAGCTTCAGCTCCCTGTTCATATCTGGGTCGTCCAGGACGACCCTCTAATTCCAACGCGCCCATTCAACAGAAAAGGAGTCGACCCATGGCCAAACGACCGCGATCGGAAGACACAAGCCCCAACTCCTCCCAGAGACCGGCGGAGGCGCCGGTCGCCGTCTTCGGGCTGCCCAGCCTGCGCTGGACGACCGATATCCTGAAACTGCGCTGGTGTCTTTGGACGGCCTGGCGCTCCCTCCAGGCCGCCTTCGATAGACTCCGTCCGTTCCATAGCCGGTCCATCACCTACTACTACGACCGGCAGGGCCGTCTGCGCGCCTGTGTCGGGCCCCACGGCACCACTCGAGGCGAGTGCCAGGCCGACGACCCCACCCAGGCTCCCGCGCCCTTCATCGATGCGGCGGTGGCTACACTCCCCGGGGCCACCACCGCCACGTCCGGAACCCCATCGGTGGACGTAGGGCCTTCCGGATGAGCCCCTGACCGGTGCGGCGCCACCGCTCAGAGGCCGGGGCAGCCGGAGAAGCTCAGTCCGATCAGAGGCCGCCCAGAAAGTTGTCCTCATACTTTTAACGACTGCGAGATCTTGACAGGAGAAGGAGTTCATCATGTCCGCACCTACTGGAACCGTTTATCCTGGCAGCTTGGATACCAGTACCACCATTGGCACGGCGGTCGCCGCAGGCGGCGCCATCGCATCCGCGTACGACAACACCCTGAGCTCTGCCGCTTTGGCTATCGAGACGGCGCTAGCCACCAATCCCCAAAGGGACCGATGCCTCGGTAGCCGCAGCCTTGACCGCCCGGGCCCCCAAGACCTATGTTGCCAGTTTGTCTCCAGCACCGACCGCCTATAGGCCAGTCGGAGGACAGCCTCCCGGTCCAGACACCGGCATTCTGGTGATGTCGGAGCGGCATCCTGGCGATGCCGACGCTTCTGGGCCGGGGCCGGCGGCGGCCGTTCCGCCTCTAGATTCGAAGGAGCGTATCGAATCCCATGTCTTACCCCAGCAGTATTGACTCCTTGCCCAACGTCAACACCGGCGACGTCATCACGGCCGCACACGAGAACGCCCAGAGCGCCGCGACGCTGGCGATTGAGAACACCCTCGGCATCAACCCGCAGGGCGGCTACAGCACCGTAGCGTCGGCCCTGGCCGCGGTCAACGCCCCCTCCAACCTGTTCCTGGTCCAGAAATTCACGTAAAGGAGCCTTCCATGGCCAGCACCCCGCAATTCATCGGCACCTATCGGTCCTCCCAGACCCAGTTGGTGGCCGCCCACGCCACTCGCCCCCGTCCCGTCTGGACGCCCGGCTCGAACGGCAGCCGCATCCACAGCATCAACGTGGCCACCGACGACTCCACGTCCGGACAGACGTTGACCCTCTATCGGGCGACCCCACTCACCCTGGCGTCCAACATGGGGACCGCCAACCTGGTGAAGGGCACGCCCGACACGATTACCCGCACCGCGGGCTCGTTCTTGACCGATGGCTGGATTCAGAACCAGCGCATCTTCGTATTGGGGAGCACCACGCTGGCGAACGACGTAACCACCTTTCTCTCGGCCGCCGTCGCGGCCCTCACCTTGACCATCACTGCCTCCACCTTCAACAACTCCGAAGCCTTCCCGAGCACCGGGAAGCTCATGATGGCCAGTCTCATCGCCACCATCAGCCTGCCAGCCAGTTCCGGCAGCGGCACTAGCACGGTGCCCCTGAACGCCCTCAACCCTAACCTCATGCCGACGCTCCTGGGCGCCCCAGACAACTTCTTCATGTTGGGCTCCGCCGATATGCTCCTGGCCGCGGTGAGCACCAGCGTGGCCTCCAACAAGTCGGTCGACATCGTCGTCGAGGGCGGTGACTACTAATGCAGTCGACGATTCGAGCGGACTACCCGCTCTCCCATCTTCCCCGCATCCGCACCCGCACGGTGACGTCCAACTATGCCGTGTCGGATGCGGACGGCGTGGTATACGTGAACGCCTCCGGCGGGAGCGTCACCATCACCCTGCCCCCGGCCGCCAACCGGGCGGCCAAGAGCTTCACCATCGTGCGGACCGACTCGTCGGCCAACACGGTGACCATATCGCCATTGCTGTCGGGTGACACCATCAACGGAAGCGCATCGCTGGCTCTGAGCGGTGCGTATTCGAACACCGCGGTCCAGAGCAACGGAGTGTCGACGTGGGTGGCCGCCATGGGCGCAAGCTCGGGCTCGAGCACAGTCGGTGCTTTGGTGACGGGCGGCCAGAAGAACGGCAACGCCTCGGCGACGCCTATTGGGACGCCAGTCTACCAGACCTCCACCTCCGGCCAGTTTGACATGGCCAAGACGGACTCGTTCAGCACCTCTCGAGTTGTAGCGCTGGTGTACGACACGTCCATCGCCAGCAGTGCCACCGGCAACGTGCAGACCGGCGGAGTGTTCACCTTCGCCAGCACGGCCCAGGTGGACGCTGTGTGCGGCACGTCTGGCGGCTTCGGCACGCCCGGCCAGGTGTTCTTCCTGTCTGACGCTACGGCGGGGGCGCTGACCTCGACGGCGCCCTCGACGGCCGGCCACTTCCTGGTGCCAGTGCTGCAAGCTATCACGTCGACCACCGCCTACATGCTTCTGCCCGCGCAGATTGTGGGGCTGTAGGCCACCCTATCGGATAAGACTGAGAATTGGCGAGGAGAAACACCCCTGTCGACACAAGTGCCTTTGAAGCTGAACGCCGGGTTGCCGGCGCTGCAGCAGTTCCAGTCGGGGGATACCATCCCGGGGACGTATCTGTCGGCGTTGCCCGGGTTGTATGGGACCAACCCGTACCTGGTGAACGCCAAGATGCGAAGCTTCCAATCGCTCAACACCGCGTCGGGGAACTGGGACGTAGGGACGCCGGCGAGCGGAAAGAGGTGCGCGCTCGTGAACGCAACGGTAGTCAACGTTTCAGGTGGTGCGATCACCGTGGAGGGCCAGTTCAAAAACGCTGGGATGTACTATGTCTGGGGTAGTGGTTCTGTTTCCAATGGCAAAGCCAGCAACCTGGGCCGCACTGTTTTCACCAACTCGTCGCCAATCCTCGAATCCACCGATACCCTTTCCTTCCAATTGTCCGCCTCCGGCCTATGCCTGTTCGTCGCAGTGCTGGAGTTCGATACGACTAGCGAATTGAAGTCCCCAAAGATCCTCTCGACCTCTGGCGGCAACAACACTCTTTGCACGTGCCCATCGGGCTGCACGACCCAACTTCTCACCAACGGTTTGCAGGGTGGCTATTCCGCAAACCCGGTCGTTGCTACCCTTATAGTCATAAACACCATCGGCAGCTCGGTCAACTGCTATAGCAACAATGTCCTGTCCGGCGGCTCTGTTGTCGCCCCCGACTCCACCTCCTCCAACGCCGGTCAGACGGCTGCCACTTCCGTCGCCAGCCACACCACCAACTCGACCTCTCTCTCCCTCCGCGGCCAAGCCCTCAGCGCCGGCGACTTCATCAACCTCAACACCGCCACATCCGGCCTCGCTGCCTTGATGCGGGTCGTGGAGCACACCCAGGCCCCCTGAGCCCGACCATTCATCCGATAGGAGGACGCCCATGAACACCACATCCCCGCTCGCGACCGGCCCCTTCTCGGCCGTGGTCATGAACCACTTCCTCCACCCCCGGGGCGTCGCAACGCTCCCTAACCCGGACGGCGAAGGCTGGGCCGGCAACACCGAAGCCCACCGCTACATGCGCATCCAGGTGAACCTCCAAGACGGCGTCATCACCAACACCGCTTTCGGCACCTACGGCTGCGCCCCAGCCATCGCGGCCGGCTCCTTCGTCTGCGAGTGGGCCCTGGGCAAGACCGTTGCCGAGGCCCAGGCCCTCACCAGCGAAGAGCTCACCACCATGCTGGGCGGCCTCCCCCAGGCCCGGCGCTTCTGTGCCGACCTGGCCGTGGACGCCCTACACGCCGCCCTCCTGGCGGCGAAGCCGACAGCCAGCCGATCTGCGGCGAAGCCGACAGCCAGCCGGTTTGCGGACAAGCCGACCCTCAGCGATCGGGCAGCCCAGCCCGGACCCGGCCGGGACCCATCCGATACGGGGTGAACCTTCAATCATCGCCGGGCTTGAGAAATCCCTCTCAAGCCCGGCTCAAGATTCGATATATCAACTCAGTCAAGGACAACGCCATGAACCAAGCACCGGCCAGGATTTACGCCCCCGCAAAAAACCTGATTCTCTATCTGACCGAGGATTGCAATCTTCGGTGCACCTATTGCTTCGTCTTGAAAAAACCTCGCCGCATGTCTGCCGAAACGGCCAGAAAGACGGTCGACTTCTTCTTCTCCCGCAACGTCTCCGGAGCGGAGAACCAGCTCGACATCACCTTCTTCGGCGGCGAGCCCTTCATGGAAATGGACCGCATGGAGGAGGTTATCGAATACGCCCGGGCCCAGGGCCCCAACGTCTACAAGAACTGCCACTTCTCGGCCACCACCAATGGCACGGTGGCCACCCCCCGGACCGAGGCCATTATCAGCGGCTCCGGCATGCGCCTCCTGGTCAGCATGGACGGCGGCCACGGCGCCACCCGCTACCGCCCCTTCGTGTCGGGCAAGCCCTCCTACGATAAGGTGGCCGAGAACCTGCCGAAACTGGTGTCCTGGGCGTCGGACGTCGTGGTCCGCATGACCTTCCACCCGGACGCCCTGGACCTGGTCGGCAACGTCCGACACGTCCTCTCCCTGGGCGCCCCCGCCATCGCCCTCTGCCCGGTCATCGAGGCTGCCTGGGACGGTCACGAAGCAGCCCTGGAATCCGCCTACCAGGCGCTCGCCGACTGGTATATCGAGGAGGCCCGCCAGGGTCGAATCGTCCCCTTGGAAGTCACCCATGCACTTCTCCAGGCGCACCACCAGGCGCGGCACGGGGCCGGCCGACCCATCCGTCCGTGCGGCGTCGGCCATTCCCTTATCGCCGTGGAGCCCGACGGCCACGTCATGCCGTGCCACCAGTTCATCAATCGACCGAAGGACTGGCTGGGCACGGTCCACGAGCCGGCCCTGGATGCCACCAAGCGCCTCCCCTATCTGCAGCTCTCCTCCCGGACCCTGCTGGGTTGCGACACCTGTCTGGCCGAGCCGGTTTGCGGTGGGGGCTGCCGAGCCGTGGTGGTCAATGCCGGACTGGACCTGCAGAAGGGTACCCACCCCGGCTATTGCCTCACCACCCGAGCCCACGCTCAAGCCGTCTATCGCATTTACGACACCCTCATGGCGGAACAAAACGCCGCCTTCCTCTCGGTCATGCGGGGCCGTCGTCCTTTGAACGCTGCACTCACCGAACTGGTGAGCACCTGAAGGAGGTCTCTTATGGCACTTGGTTTGGCAGGGGTCTTCACCCCCATCGTTGGGCAACAGGTCAACGCCTTGGGCGTGACCGGCAGTACCCAGAACACGCAATCGGTCCTATCTCATGCCAATGGGGGACCCAACGCGGGTTACAACCCGGTCGGCCAGACGCCCCCAGTGGGGACTCAGGGCCCGAATGCCTCAGGCGCCACCGATGCCTCAGGCAGCGGTGTCCATGGCGGGCAGTCTCCCAGTCCGGCCACCTACTTCTCCGGGGTGGCGGGCAGCGGCGCCAACGTGTCCCCCCCGGCGAGCTGTATGACCAGCACGCAACTGAACCCCATTACCGGTACCTCGACCGTCGGCAAGGGACCGGAAGGCCACGGCGACAGCGACAATCCGTGCACGGCGTGCCCTTGTTCATCCACCTCCGACAGTACCACGCTGGCCACCCTGGAACCTAGCTACAGTAGCAGTAGCAGCCAGAACTCCATGGCCGACCAGGCCTAACCAACACACCTTTCAACGAACCATTCAGTAGAAGTTGAGGATTCCATGAGCGCACAGAACCCCTTCCCCTCCCGGGCCAACCTGCAAGGCTATCAAACCATTGCCAGCACCTGCTCGG
>DASYBA010000829.1:0-4926 GCA_036501005.1 Candidatus Xenobia bacterium
TCCAGACTCCTTGGAGAACATTATTCAATACGAGCGCCGGGTGTCAGAACCACCCAGACGCCCGTTATGCTTGCATTCAGCCCCTTTCGCAGGCGACCGCGTGACCCGAGGTGCCAACCGCCAGCGGCGGTTTTAGTTCAACTCCCATTGCCGCACGGCCTGGATGTGATCTTCGGTAAGCGATGGGAAATTGTCGCGGATTTCCTCGGTGCAATAACCGGCACCGAGGTTGTCGACTACGGTTTCCAATGGGATGCGGGTCTTGTTGAAGCACGGCTCACCACCCAGGATCTCTGGGTCGATGTTCATAACGTGCTCGAGTCCGCGAGGGATATGCTTAATCATGACGGCGCTCTCCGGATCACTCTACCTGAGGTTCAGGGGAGCGTCAAGGCCGACCGGCGGGGATGAGTAGTTGGTTAAGATCGAGCGCAGTAGCGGATGCTTGCGCGGCGAGGCAGAGCAACAAGAGTAGGGGGAGCTGGCGTTCCTGCGGATTGCAGTGGACAATGGTGGATAAGTCGGGGCACCACTGGGGTGGGCTGGGGGCCTCGGGCCCGACTTACCCACATTGCCCACCGCAATCCGCAGGGCGGCGGCGGCGGTTCGGCTGCGCCGGGGGGAGACGGCAGAGACAGCGAGTGGCTCGTTTGCCGACTTCACACGCTGAACCTGGGCTCCATACAGGGGCTAAGTCGTAACCGAAGTGTGGTGTGACGGTAACCGCCAGGCAACATGGCACGCGTACTATGATGGTATGACCAGGGTATGGTGCTGCTGTCATGGGGTTGGGTAGATGGTTCCAAGGAGTCAGGGCCACACTGCCCAGTCCTGCGAGGCTGCCGACCCGGAATTGCGGCGGCTGTTCTGGACGTGTCTGGTGTTTAGCGTGGTTGGACTTGTGGCTGGCTTCCACCTCGGGGGCCTCGCAGCGGATCCCCCGGTCACTCCGAGCGATACGCCAGCAATGATTTCAGGATTCTTCAGCGGTCTGACAGGCGGCCTGTTTGGGCTACTGGCAGGCCCGATAGCCAGCGGTTTTGTTAGTACGAGCCAGCCGCGGCTCCGTGACCGCATCCTGATCAGCATCGTGACACCCTTGGCCGTCGTGGGCATGGCAGTCAGTCTTTTTATGATGGTCGTGGGAGCCTTTAGTCCCGGTGCGGGTCCGTAGTCCGATTTAGTATGCCCAAAGTTATGCCCAAACCCATGAACATCGGCGGATCTGGCGAACTTGGGCTATCTGCAAGATCCATTCGTAGTGCCATTTCTGGACTCGGGCGATCCCCGCCAAACCCGCCCCCGTGGAATCGCACTCTAGAGGTCGAGGGTTCGACCCCCTTCGTCTCCACTCCGAAAGACCCGCTCTGTGAGCGGGTTTTGTTTGTCTGGTTCGGGTGTCAGACACCAGATGGTCCGCCAGATCCTGGGCGGCCTGGAGGCCCACAACGAATGCGAAGGGACGACCTGCCAGACAGCCGGGTAAGGCTGCTTCTCGCAAACGAGGCACCCAGGGGAGCGCCAGTTCGACACCGCCATCTCGTGGGGCCGCGGTGCCGAGCAGTTCGCCTACGACGATGAGGAGGGTTATCTTCATCTCGAGACGCCCGGGGCGGAAGTCTAGGATCCCTTGCGGGCAATCCCAAAATACAAGAACCAGGCTGGAAACATCCAGGCCCAACGTGCTTCGTAAACCTCCGGAAACCGGTTGGCCATGCGAGAGAACAGGCCACAGTAGAGCCTGCTGCCCCTGAAAGTCACATTCTCCGTAATAAGAGCGGATGGCTTCGATCAAAATAGTCGAAGGAGAAGAACGAGAGATGCCAACGATGAGTGGGATCTCGGTAGGAGTTGGCCGAGGACAAATGTGGCGTCGTAATCTTGAGAATGCCTCCCGGCTGCAGGATGCGATGAAACCCGGTGAGCGCCGCGGACAGGTTCGATAGATGCTCGATGACGTCTTCACAAAGGACTCGGAGAAGGCTGAGTCGCCAAAAGGCTAGGGCGTCTTGTCAAGATCCCAGACCACACCGGGTTGACGGACGGCTGATATCAAGGCGCACAGTATCGGGCGGCAGTTTGCGGTCCGTGCGACCGCAACCCACGCACAGGATGGCCATAAAGACTCCTTTTGCGCTCCAGCTATGAGATGCGGGGGCCCCACGCTGCGGGTGCGGGAACCATGATGCCGTTCGGGCCTTTGGCGAAGTAGGCGCACATCTGGCCGTCGGCAGGCAGCTCGGCATATTTGCCGAGGTTGGACCCGAAGCGGGCATTGAACTCGTAAGTCTTGTCGCCCGCCTTCATGTGCACGGAGTAGCCGTTCTCCATGTCGTCGGCGTAGCCCATGCCCCGTTCGGGAATGCCTAGCGAGGAGTTGTCGAACATGACGTGTTCGAAACTCAGGGGTTGCACCTGGGCGGCGTCGATGCCAAGCTTGGCGGCCAGGCCTTTGTCGGCGATCTCTACAAGGCTCTGGACTTCGGCGGGTTGCTTGGAGAGTTCGAAGGTTTCCTGGGGTTGGGGGGCCGGGCGGCCAGCCATGTCGATGTCAAAGGCTGGGTGTCGCGCGGCAGTACCTGCTGCACTCAAAGGGGTCATGATAGGCCTCCGTTATATCTTTGTGGTGGGGATGATAGCGGACGCGGGCGGTACCGGGGTTGCCGGATTGTGAATTCTTGGCAGGAGCCGGTCGTCGACGACCTCCGGATGACAGGCACGGTCTGGTGCCGATAGACGTCCAGGCGGGCCCGCTTGAACAGGGGCCTGAAGTCCTGAGCCTCGCGGAGTTGGACGAGAATCGATTCGAGTCTGGCGTTCTGCTCCTTCAAAAGATGTTGCGAGCGGCCTGTCATTCCCTGGCCTGCTGGGTGCCCTCGGGCGCGTGAATGCGTCAGCAGAGGCGGAGGGGGTCGGCATTTGGCTCTGGTGCGGAGGCTGCTCCCACCGGCTCCAGGTGCCCGCCGGTCGTCACGGGCGAACCGCTACCAGCAGGGCCAGTGCCACCGCGCCCTTCCTCGAGGCTCCGTCGAATATTCTGTCCCATCTCGCGAGCATGGGAATCCAGGGTGAACTGGAAGCCGATAGGCTGCAGAGGATTGGCCATCTGGGCCAGGTTCACAGGCGTGATGTCATGGACCAGGGGGGCGGCAAAACCGACGGCTTTGAGCACTTCACCCGTGGCCTCGACGGTGAGCAGATGACTGGTCGCTTCGGTCTCGGCCCAGGGCGCCGGAAAATGCGGCTTCTGATCGGCCACGGAGACGACGTCGTTCATCGCCACTCGGCCGCCGGGCCGGAGGACCCGATACATCTCCGAGTACAGACGATGGCGGTCGGCGATGTTCATGGATGTGTACTGGCTCCGCACCACGTCGAAGCTCTCCGCCTCGAACGGGGCCCCGCCGAGCCCAGACCCCACGTCCAGGACGGCTTCTACGGGCGCATGCGAACAAACTCCGCCAGGCGAATGGTCGTCAACAGCCCGCCCAGGTGGAACTGATCGAAAGGCGCCAGCAACAAAGGGCTGACAGGCTCGCCCAGGGAGAGAGACGACTGGACGCGCTGCATGAGAGAATCACTGCTATAGTGTTGCACGACAGGGTTCAGGGTCGGACGCTTCTTTGGCCGGGGCACGCTCCTGGCTAAGTGGGGCACCACGGAAGACGGCCCGGGGACTGGATGGGGCGTAAGCGAGCCATGAGCCCCCATGCAGGGGAGGGTCTGGACGGGAAGAACCGCCGTTGCCAGTGGGTAAAGAGCCGAAGCACAAGTGGACATTTGCCCCCCGGTTTCGCGCCCGGGCGTTTGGGTGGAAGTCGCAGCCAGCCATCAAGCGGGTTCGTGAAGCCGTCGCGGAAATCAGGAAGATGGCAAAGCGGGATCCGATCCTCGGGGCCGAGGGCGCGATTTTGTTTCTTGAGAAAGTATCGCCGGCGCTGGAGCAGGTGGACGGTTCGTCTGGTGCCATCGGCCTGGCAGTGAACCATGCCGTTGATGAGATGGTATCGATCATCGTGCGGGCGCCGGCCGATGAGAAACTGCGCGACAAGTGGGTAGAGCGGCTGTGGGAGGCGTACCAGGACGATCAGATCCCTTATATCGAAAGTCTAGCAGACAGTTGGGGTGACCTGTGTGCCACGACGGAGCGCGCCTCGCACTGGGCGGACGAGCTGTTGCCGACAGTCAAAATGGTCTGGAATGAACCCGCCGGCTACTTCCACGGTACGCCTGCCTGTCTGTCTTGCCTCCTGGCTGCTGGTCGGTGTCAAGAGCTTTTGGATCTACTCGATATTTCGAGACACGTCTTCTGGCATGATCGGCAGTTTGGCGTGCGGGCGCTGGCGGTGATGGGCCGGGTCGACGATGCAATCGCCTACGCTGAGCGATCCTTGGGCAGCAACGATGGCCCGTCCCAGATGAGCATTTTGTGCGAGAAGATGCTCCTCGAGGCAGGCCGCAGTGACGAGGCCTATGAACGATACGCGATCGCTGCGAACCAGGGAATCAGTCGTCTAGCGACCTTTCGAGCGATCTCAAAGAAGTATCCAGATCGAGACTCGAAGCACATCATCCGTGACTTGATCCGATCCACCCCGGGCGAAGAGGGGAAGTGGTTCGCTACCGCCAGCGATCTGAAGCTGTACGATCTGGCCGTGGCCCTCGCGCGCCAGTCCCCGTGCGAACCCAAGACCCTCAACCGTGCTGCCCGGGAGATGGCGCAGGGGTTGCCAGCCTTCTCCCTCGAGGTCGCGCTGGTCTCCTTGCACTGGCTTTCGCAGGGATACGGCTGGGAGGTCACCAGTCTGGATGTTCTTGGAGCTTTTGATCAAGCTCTGAGTGCGGCGCAATGCCTGGGCCGGGAGGATGAGGTCATGCGGCGGCTGGAGCAAATCATCTCCCGTGATCACTCGGCCGGTATGTTCA
>DASYBA010000830.1:0-18753 GCA_036501005.1 Candidatus Xenobia bacterium
ACTATCGAACACTGCGACGTGGCCTCCGGTACCCGCTACCATCCCCTCTCCAAGGCGGTCGGCGATCCGCCCGTGGATCGACGGCGCATCAATGAACAGGTGACGGGCTGGATCCGCTGTGTCACGGGCTGGCCTCTGACCGATGCCTTTTGCGGCTACAAGGTGTATCGGGTCGATGCACTGCGCAAGCTGTCGCTGCAAGAGCGAGGCCCGGCGTTTCCTATCGAGTTCTGGGTGCAAGCCTGGCACGCGGGTCTCAAAGTCGAAGAGGTCCCGACGCCACGCATCTACCTGGATGCGGCCCGCAGCTTCGGGGGGTCGCTGGACCGACCGGAGACGCGCCTCTCCTACTACGAGGAGGTCCTCAAGGAGAGCCTGCAACGCATCGGCCACCCGCCGTTGCGAATCCGCTCGCGTCGCTAGTGGCAGTCGACATCCTGGCCGTGGGGGCCCATCCCGACGACGTCGAGATCGGCATGGGGGGGGCCCTGCTCAGTTTTCTTGCCGACGGCTATCGAGTCGGGGTCCTGGATCTCACCAACGGCGAACCTACGCCCCGCGGCTCGGTGGAGCAACGGGCCCGGGAACGAGATCGGGCGGCCGCCATCCTGGGCGTCACCCTGCGGGTTTCCCTCGACCTGCCCAACCGTCACCTGGAGGACACGGTTGAAGCCCGCGTAAAGGTGGCCGAAGTCTTTCGGGAGCATCAGCCGCGCCTGGTCTTTGTGCCGTACTGGGTCGACGCCCACCCCGACCACCTGGCCGCCAGTTCTCTGGCCGAGGCGGCGCGGTTCTACGCCAAGCTGACCCGTTCGCACTTACGGCACGCCCCCCATTACCCGGCCAAGGTGTATTCGTACTTCTGCACCCACCTTCGCCTGCACGTCAAGCCTAGCTTCATTCTGGACATCTCGGCGCATCTCGCCCGCAAGTTGGAAGCGTTGGCGGCCTACGAATCGCAGTTCCAGGCTGTCCGGCCGGACGAGAACCTGCTGGACTGGGTGCGCCGGGACAACGTGCACTGGGGGGCGCTGATCGGCACGGGGGCCGGTGAGCCGTTCATCTGCCGAGAAGAAGTCGGGGTTCGCACGCTGCGGGGGCTCTTGCCGTGAGCCGCCATCAGCTTCCCGCGCTCGGGGTGCTGCTCAACGAGCCGCCCCTGTCCCGCTGGGGCACCTGGCTGCAGCGCAACCCGCACCGCCAGCCCGAGGCCTGTCTGGAGCTGGCCCGTCGCTACAGCATCGAGCAAGGCTTTCAGTTCCAGGAGGGCCGCAGCGGGCGCATCATCATGTCGGGCCACCAGCCAGGCTTCATCCACCCGGGCGTGTGGGTCAAGATGTTCGTTCTCGAGGCGGCCGCCGAGGCTCTGGACGCCACCTGCATCCACCTGCAGGTGGACAGCGACCTCCCCTCGGTGCTGGCCCCACCGCTGCCTCCCGACCACCACCCGGTAACCTGGTTTACGCCGCCCGGAGGCCATCCGTTCGAGGTGCTCGAGGCCCCGAACCGGCAGGCCTGGGAAAGGTTCCTGGCTCAGGTGGGGCCCTATCCGGGTCTGCGGGCGGCCGGCGAGGCCACCTGGGCGAACGTGGGTCCGCAGCCGACGCTGGGCCGCTTTCTTGACGTTCTGAGGCGCACCTACGAGGCGCCCCGACGTTATCTGGAGCTGCCCATCTCCGCCCTGTGCACGACGGCGGGGTTCATCGGCTTTGTGGCCGACGTCTTGAAGCGCCTGGAGGACTTCCACGCGGCCTACAACGGCGAGCTGGCAGCCTATCGAACGCGCCACCGGGTGCGAAGTCCCGCCAACCCCATCCCCGATCTGCGCCACCGGCCCGATGCCGTCGAGAGCCCCTTCTGGGTCGTGGATGCGCAGGGCTTCCGCCGCGGCCTCTGGGTGCAGCCGGATGGCACCCTGCTTGCCCGGGAAGTGCCGGTGGGTCGCTTTGACGGCACGCCTGCCAGTCTCAGCGGGCTCCGTCTCCGTCCCCGGGCCCTCACCCTGACGCTGTACTGCCGCCGCTATTTGTGCGACCTCTTCATCCACGGGGTAGGAGGGGCCCGCTACGATGCGATCACCGATGGCATCTTCCGGCGGTTCTGGGGCCTCGAGGCACCTCCGTTTGCCTGCATTTCCCTGTCGCTCTCCCCGCTGGACCCGCCCCGGCCCGAAGACCCGCGGGTGCCTCGGCTTGCTCTGCGAGAGCTACAGCACAACCCGCAGCGGGTGGCGCCGGAAGATTCCCTGGCCCCGGAAAAGCTCGACCTCATCGCCCGCATGGCGGCCACCCCGTCCCGGCAGCAGGGGCCCCTGGCCGCACGCATTCGACAGGTCAACGAGACGATGGCGTCGCGGCTGTCGGACGTGCGGGAAACCCTGGCAGCCCGGCAGGTGGAGGACGAAGAGGAAGCCACCCGCTTCGCCGCGGCGACCGCCCGCGACTACCCCTACTTCTGCTTCCAGCCGGAGACCCTAACCGCCCTGGTCCGGCCGCTCTTCGACCAGTCCCTCAAAGGAGCAAGGGCTGCCCCGTAGTCGCTTGAACGCAGCATAGACCTGGAAGAAGAGCCGCAGGAGCCAGGTCTCCCAGCCGCGGAGGGGGCGGGGGACGACCACGGCCACGATCTTGTCATCCCTGACCCCCTGGTCGGTGAATCGGATGCGGGCGACGGGGTGGACCCCCAGCCGAGTGCCGGCCGCCAGACGACGACCCATCACGACGACGTCCTGCGGCATGCCGTCTTCTGCTCGGGTGGCGGGCACGTGGCCGTAGTTGAAGAGGCTGGGGAGGGGCGAGAAGAAGTCGACGTGCCAGCGGCCGTCGCGCCACGAGCGCTTGACGAAGCTCCCGGCCGGAATTTCGATCAACACGTCCAAATTTATTTTCCAGCCCCTTTATTTTGGACGAGGGTGTCGGTATATACGTTCAAAGGCTTCAACACCAAGCCTTCCTCCAATGAATCTGCTGTTCGTTTCTGTTGATGCCTCCAGGCTTTGTCCGGAGGCATTTCCATTTCGTATCGAAAACGACCGGTCACGGGGGCAGCGCTCGTTGGATGGCGGCGGCGACATGCTGCACGTGCGTCTCGTCCACGATTTTTCCGTGGTAGCCCGGCACCTCTTCGATGCGCACGTTCGGCAGCAGGCTCTCGCTCCAGCCCAGTCGCGGATCGGGGAAACACCCCGTGGGCTGTTCCTGGGCTCGCAACAGAACGACGGGGCCTTCGTAGCGGGGGATCGGAGCTGCCGCGATGGCCGGCGAGAAATGGTGTCGAAAGTTCTGGCCCGGGGCCAGGCGGTGCACCAGACGGCGCCACCTGGCGTGGGCCCACTGGCGCCCCGCCTCCAGACGGACCCGCAGGTACTCGTTGCGTTCGGCGGGGGGGAGTCGGAACGCCCGCTGCAGGTGGATGCCGACTCGGACCGGTAGAACGGGATAGCGCGGGTAGCCCGGTCCCCAGCCATCGAGCAGGATGACCAGTCCCCGGTCGGCGGCCGGCAACCGATCGATGACGTGCAAACCGATGCGCGCGCCCAGCGACAGGCCGACCAGGTGATACGGTCCGGCCGGCTGGACCCGGCGGATTTCTTCCGCATAATGGCGGGCGAGGGTTTCCATGTCCCGGTGTCGAAAGCCGGCGCCGTCCCGCAGGGCCTGGAGGCCGTAGACGGTCCGTCCGGGC
This sequence comes from Candidatus Xenobia bacterium, assembly GCA_036501005.1. GTDB lineage: Bacteria > Vulcanimicrobiota > Xenobia > RGZZ01 > DASYBA01 > DASYBA01. Next base: position 3,685 of record DASYBA010000830.1, read on the forward strand.
AGTTGGGAGATGAGACGAGTATAGACCGCGAGCCCTCCGTCGGCTGCGTGGATTAAAAACAGGCTGTCTCCGGCCGTTCCCTGCTGCAACGTGACCACGGCCCCCGGGGCGGGCCACTCCCGTTCCAGCGCGACGGCCAGGGCGGCGGGCGTCGGGGCCTCGAACAGGGTCGATAGCGGAACGGTCCGGCCCCCCCACCGGGAGACCCGGTCGGCCAGACGGAGGGCCAGCATGGAATGGCCGCCGAGGCGGAAGAAGTTGTCGTGCACGCCGACATCGTCTCGCCCGAGCACCTCGCCGAACACCCGGGCCAGTTCGCCGGCCCGCCCCGGCACGACATCCGATACGGGCAACGGCAGGTTCGCTGCGACCGGCCGTGGCGCCGGTGCGTGCAGCGGGGCCCGCGGTCGATCCACCACTCGCTCCAGCAGGGTGCGCCAGTCGTCGGCCATGCCCTGGATGGTATCGGCGTCGTACAGGTCTGTCCGATATTCGAACGTGCATCGCAGCCCGTCCCTCACCGGACGACAGGCGACCACCAGGTCGTCGGTCGCGGTGCGCTTCTCCACCAGCCGCGGGCTGGCGTGAACCTCGCCCCATTCCGCCACCCGTTCGACCACCTCGGGATGCATATAGAACACCATGGAGAAGAACGGGTGCTGGTTGGGTTGACGAGGCGGGTTGAGCGTTTCGACCAGTTTCTGGAAGGGCAACTCTTGATGCTCCAGCGCCTCGGCCAGGGTGTCCCGCACCCTCTGGACCAGCTCTACAAAGCTGGGTTGGCCGGTCGCCGCGGCGCGCAGGACGAGCGTATTGCCCAGCGGACCGACGACGCGGTGCGAGGCGGGCTGCAGACGCAGGGTGACTCGGGTGCCCACCGCCAGGTCCTGATGGCCGGTCTCCTGCCATAACCACGCCTTGAAGGCCGCCAGCAGCACGACCAGCAGGCTGACCTGCTGGTCGCGGGCCAACGCCTCCAGACGCGCTCGCAGGTCGGTCGGCAGGATCAGCACATGGCTCCCGGCCTCGTCCGACAGGGGCTCGGGGCGGGGACGAGCTCGGGGTAGCGGGGTCGGCGTCAAGCCGTCTAGCCGGTCACGCCACCATGCCATGAGGTCCTGGGAGGGAGGCCGGGTCGCGGTGAGGTCGGCATACGACACCGGGGCGGGCAGGGGTGCGCCAGTATACAGGGCGCCCAGATCCCGCCACAAGAGCGCGGTGGAGCTGGCATCGGCCGCCACCGCGTGGAGCCCCAGCAGCAGGACGTGAACGTCGTCCGACAACTGCACCAGCCCGGGCCGCACCAGGGGACCGCGGGCCAGGTCGTACGGCTCCTGCACCAGCCCGCGCGCCGTCTGTTCCACGAACTCGTTTTGTTGCCACGGTTCGATATGATGCGCATCGACGTTGGTCCAACAGGGCTTCGAGGGGGCCGGCACCGCGCACAGCGCCTCATCCCATACGAACGCCGTGCGCAACGTGGCGTGCCGCTCCAGCAACTGCTCCATCGCCTGCTGCAGCCGGGCCCGGTCGAGGCGGCCGCTGAGCACCAGGGCGTGCACCTTGTTCAAAGCGGTCGAGTGCGGTTTGACCTGCTGGAACAGCCACAGCCGTTCCTGCGTCGCGGTCACCGCGCGGCGCATCTGCAAGAGCCGCCCAGCCAGGGCCAGACGGTCTTTCGATACGGCCGGAGCGACGACCCTGGGGGGCTGCTCCAGCAAACCGGCGACCTCAGTGAGCGTGCCATCTCCCTGCATCAAGACGCGATAGTGCCCGCAGCGCTCGGCGACCTCCGGCGAGGTCAGCACGTCATGCAGCGCGGCCGTGACGTGTTCTTCGGTCCAGTGCGGAGGCGCCAGACAGCGGGCGACCCCCAGGGCCTCCAGGCGAGCGCCGTTGTCCGGGCGATCGGCGCCGGCCGCCAGGACGACCTGGGGCACCCCGAACGCCAGGGCGGCGGCTAAGGTGCCGACGCCGCCGTGATGCACGACGGCGAGGGCTTGTGGCATGACCTCGGCGTGAGGTCGGAAGCCAATGACCTCGACGCCGGGCGGCAGAGACCTGAGCCCCGAGGAGAGCACCAGGACCTGCCTTTCCAGGCGAGCGCAGGCGGAGATGGCGACCTGGTAGAGCCGATCGGGCAGAAAACGCCCGGTGCTGCCGGTGATGAGGACGAGGCGACGTTCGGCCTCGCATGGCCCGTTCGGCTGGGGTGGGAAGCCCAGCGGGGTCGGCCCGCCGGTCAGGTCGGGGGCGAACCAGGTCGGCCAGAGGCCGGCCACGTGCCCGGGCCAGGTCACCCAGGGCCGAAAGTCTTCCAGGGCGGGCAGGGCCAGGCGGCACCGCACCGCGTTAAGGTCGGCTGCCAGGTTCTGGAACAGGCCCAGGCGCACGGGGGCCCCGGTGAACATGCTGGGGCTGATGAAGACCCACGAGGTGCGAATCCTGTGCAGTTCGGCGGCCAGCCGGCCCCCGACGTCGAAAACCGGCTGCAGCACCAGGAGGTCGGGCGCCAGCCTGGCCAGGAGTCGCGTCTCGGAGACCAGGGTGGGCAGCACGTGGCGGCGCCAGAACTCAGCCACGCCGTGCGGCTCGATGAGCAGGGGCTCGTCGGCCGTATAAGCCTCGAAATCGCCGGGCATCGGCTCAAACGCCAGTCCTGCAGCCTCTACCCGAGAACGGTAGGGGGTCTGTGCGACCACGACCACCTCGTGGCGGCGTTGGCGGAGCGCCTGGCCGACGCGCACCACCGGGCACACGTCGCCCCATGACCCCCGGACGGGCAGCACGACCCGCATCAAGCGCCTTCGTGCAGAAGCGTTCTGACTTCGTCGTCGCTGAGGGGGGCCAGCTCGGCCAGGACTCGCTCCAGCTCGGCATCGTCGCCTTCCCGCCCGGTCGTTTCGCTGACGGTGACCGCCAGGTGAGCCACGGTGAAGGGGCCGCGGAAGAGTACGACGGGCGACAAGCGCACGCCCAACCGCTCGTCGATGGCGGCCAGCACCTGCGCCGCCAGGAGCGAGTGACCGCCCAGCTCGTAGAAGTTGTCATCACGACCGACCGGCTGGACCCGCAGCAACTCTTCGAGAATGGCTGCCAGGGTGGACTCGGTAGGGTTGGTGGGCGGGCTGTAGGGACACGACAGCTCGGGCCGTTTGCCCCGGGCCAACCGCACCTGGCGTAGAATGGCGTCGGCGGTCGACAGCTCGGTGGCGATGCGATGCAGCCTCGCCGGATCCCAGGCCGGGCCGGCTGCAACCTCGATGGGCGGACGGGGTGGGGGGCTCTCGGTGGGCGGCTGCCAGCGCACCCCAGCAGCCCCTGTCGCGGTCAGAAGCTCGCCGCCCATGGCGGCCAGGAACTGGCGGGCCGGCGCATTGCGGGGTGTACTCGAGACCGTCAGGCGGAGGGCCTGCAGGCCCTGCGAGAGGGCCGCCTGGCCCAGCCACGCCAGCATGCGGTGTTCGACGCCTCGCCCGAGGGCGCGGCAACTCAGCATGAAACCGTCTACCTGCAGGTCTCCCCCCTGGGCCTCGGCACACATGACGCCGACCAGCCCGTAGTCTCCGAAGCGGTCTTGACAGCGAACGCCGACGCAGATGCCGTGCGCTCGCCGGCGGGCCAGATTGCCCTCGGTCCACGGGCGCGGTTGGAGGTGGAACTGGGTGGTTCGAAGACTCAGCTCGGCGGCTCGTGGGAGGTCCGTATCGGAGAGCGGGGCGACATCCAGTTGCAGGCCCAACTGGGCCAGGAAGATCGCCAGCGTCGGAGCCTGGGCCCGACACGCCTCGCGGGCGGCGTGATCGTGATGCCACTGCGTGCGACGACCATCCGACAGGCCGTCCAAAGCCCACACGTGGCGCAGCCAGCCCGGGCGCCGGGTCGCCTCCACGGGCAACGGCAAGGCTGTGACGGAGGGGCACCGGGCCTGCACTTCGGCCACCTCCACCGGGTCGTCGTCGAGGAACATCATGCTCTCCAGGCTGACGTTCAACGCTTCGGCCAGCTCCCGCAGGTTATCCGATTTTGGCTCCCAGTTGATGCGAGCCGCCGCGAGGTGAGACCGTTGGAGGGGCATGTCGGAATGGCGGTCGAACACGGCCCACACGTCGGCCTCGGCGTTCTTGCTGCACAAGCACAGCAGCCGTCCGTGGGCCACCTGTTCGACCAGCAACGCCTGCAGCGCCCTGTGTTCCGGCGAGACCGTGACGTCTTCTTCTGCACACACGCCTCGCCACAGGGTCTGGTCGCAGTCGACCACCAGCACTTTGCAGGCGGGGCGATACCAGGCCACCAACCGCCTCGCCAGAGCGGTCGCCAGGGCGGCATAGACCGAGGCCCGATATGGAATCGGCCCTGCCACTTCCCACGGTGTCGAGACGGAATATCGACGTGCTGCTTCTTCCAGGGTCACCACCGCCAGACCCGGAATGGCTTCAAATCGGGCCTGGTTGTCGGACGGCGACAGGGCCAGCAGGTAGCGACCGGGGTCTCGCACGACGGCCGCCCGCAGCGATGTCTCGAACCAATCCAGGTTGCCCCGGGGCCCGCGCCAGTCGTCAGGGCGAACCAACACGACGTTGACCTCGGCAGCCGAGGGTTGCAAGAGGCTCTGGAAGACCTGCCCGGCGGGTCGGAAGGCGAGGGTCCAGGGCAGGCCGAGAAGGTGGAGCCAGAACTCGAGCCCCTCACGTAGCGGCTCCGCTTCGAACGTGCTCATCACCACCACGTCACGCATGGCTGGCCTTCCTCAACTTTCCTGCCAAGCCGCCGGTTGCCACTGGGCGGCGGTGACGACGCGACCGAGCGTGGCGGCGGTGACCGGGGTGCCGATTTCGATCCATGGCAGCGGGGCCGGAGAGGAGCCCAGCACCGCCGCCCAGCCGGTCGTGCCCGTCGTCAGGAACGACAAGTGCGCAGGGGCGTTGGCGTGCAGCACCGGCATGGCGGAGCATGGGCGCAGCGCGTCGATGTCGACAGCAGCCGATAGCAGCTCGGCCCCGGTCTTGATGTCGCACTGGCCACCCCGGCGCACCTCGAAGCAGGTGCACTCCACCGACATGAAGGCGGCGACCATCCATGCCAGATGCTCGGCGGGCAGAAGGTCGACGGGCTGCCAGCGCGTTCCCACGAGTCGACGCCGATGGCCGCGGGCCCAGAGCAGAGCGCTGTCTTCTCCGGCCGGCCGTCCGCCACTGGTAATCGATACGACCCCCCAGCGCGATTTGAAGTGGAGGGCGCTGGCCAGGTTCCAGGCCTCGCTCCAGCGCAGGGTAAAGTACGGAATGTCGAACGCCTGGAAGGGCGGTGGGGAAAGGTAGGTGACCTCACTCTTCGGTTCGACGAAGACGGTTCTCGCGCGACACACGTCCATGTATTCGTACAGGCTGAGCAGGTTTTCGTCGATCCCTTCGATAGCGCCTCGTCGCGCCAGGAGGCAGTGGAATTCGACATAGTCGACCGGCCCGCGACTCAGATTCAGCTCGTCTTTCCGGCGGTCGACGTGGATATGGTCTTCCCACATGGCGCGGCCGCTCGGGCCTTCTTCGAAGCGCAGCGAGCCGCCCGCCATGTGAACGCGGTCGCCCACCATGTAGAGCGGGCCTACGATGTCTGCCTTCGACTCGGTTGCGCAAGCCAGCAGGGCTTCCAGCCATCCGGACGTCACCATGACGTCATTGTCGATAAACACGACATACTCGCCCTGTGCGGCTTGCAGACCGACGTTGCGGGCAAGGTTCGGAGGCGCGTAGTAAGGGGCCTCAACCCACTCGACCCCCACCACGTCTTGTTTCACCGAACGAGGCCATCCGTTGTCGACAGCAATCCATTGCAGGTGAGACGGCGAGTGACGTCTCAGGTGGGACCAGCAGCCCAGGGTGGGACTGAACCGTTCGCGCGCCGTGATGACGACGCTGACTGTCGGATCGCTCATCAGCGGCCTGCTATTTGCAACGACCGGGTTATTTTCCTTTACGTCAGGTTTACGCCAGCGGAATCTCGTCGCCCTGGTCGTAGCGCTGTTTCTGGCCATCCAGACCGAAGACGTAGACGCCGTCGCCGGCGCCGACCGACACGCAGCGCAGGCGAGGCTGCGCTTCGATCAGCAACAGCGAATCCTCGTTGAGCCCCACGCAGGTGCGGTTCTGGAAGCGCCAGGCGAGATACGACAGGTTGTCGGTGTCGTCGGTCTGGATGCGGTCCATGCAGTGCGGAAAGATTTGCAGGTGGCGCACCAGCCCGAAGCCCCGATCGAAGAGCTGGAACTCCCGCCGCGGTTCGCCTTCGGTGCCGTAGTCGTCGTAGATGATGATGCGTTCGCATAGGGCCAGTGAGCCTGCCGATACGCTGAAGAAGGTCGTACCTCGGCGCAGCGCTTCATGCAGGACCTCCCCGAGGCGGAAGAAGCCCAGGCAGCGGTGCAATACGCCCAGCGTTCCGCCGAACAACATGATGGCATTGGCAGACAGGATGCGTTCCTCCATCTGCCGTCGGAGCCGCTGCCAGCCCGGGTGGTAGAACAAGCCCGTGGCGGCCGCAAAGTGGTCTTCCAGATCCCGCAGCAGCTCGACCATGCGGTCGTCGTTGTCGATCAACTGGCTGACGGTGTCCTTGATGTCGGCTTCGAGAAACTGGCTGAGCAGTTGCGCACCGTCGAAGCGGGCTGGAAGGTGCGACACGCGGGGGGTCGGGTCGGCCATGATGTCGGCCAGTCGCCGCTCGGCGCCGGTCTTGCCCAGCGTCTGCCGGAGGCGGGCGGTAAAGAAGGCATTCTTCTCCAGGTACAAGGACCGGGTGGTGTCCATGAGATGCTCACGGGCTTCCCACGGCTCCGCCAGTTCGCGGGCCTCGCGGGAAAACTCCCGGTAGGCGTGCCAGGCGCCGAGGTTCTGCAGGGTGTCCCACCCGGCCGGCAAGCCGACGGCGGCCAGGGCGGCCTTGAGGTGCGCCTCCTCGTACTCGTGCTCTGCCCACGCGGTGGTGATGAGCAGGACTTTCTGCGATGCGGCCACGGCCGGGTCTTGATGGGAAGAGCTCAGCAGCCACGGGGCCGCCATGCGGATCAGGTCCGTCTCGGTCCGGACATTGCCGTTGCACAAGATTCGCCCACGCACGCCGCACCGATTCTGAAACGCCTACCACTCCCCTCCCTGACAGCAGGACTTTGGCGGCACAAGCCGGAGAGGCGCCTTGCAAAGCAGCAAGGAGGAAATTCTCATGAAACAAGTCATCGTCAACCACCTCGGATTCCAGGGCAACTGCCTGGAGGCCATGACGTTCTACGCCAAGGTCCTGGGGGCCGAAGTGGAGTACATGCGATACAGCGAGGCCCCCATGCCGTGCCCGCCCGAGAGCAAGGATCAGATCATGCACTCGCGTCTGGTGAAAGACGGGGAGTGCATCCTCATGGCGGCCGACCACCCGGCGCACGTGCCCTTTCAGGCGGGCACGAACTTCTGCCTGAGCGCCTGGGTGGGCTCGGTCGACGATGCCAACCGCGTGTTTGCGGCCCTGGGTGAGGGCGGCCAGACCACCATGCCGCTGGGCGAGACGTTCTTCGCCGAGCGCTTCGGCATGGTGAAAGACCGCTTCGGCATTGCGTGGATGGTCAACTACAGCGGGCACAAGAACGTCCAGTTGAAGTCGGCCAAGGCGGCCACGACCCGATAGAGAAACCGCCCTCACACAGCGGAGAACATTGTCGATTGTTCTCCGCTGAGTGAGGAGCGCAGGACTCGTCCTGGCCGCTTGGAATCATGCGGCATGCGGGGACGGCGGCCGGCCTTCACGTTGATCGAGGTCATGATCTGCATCGCGATCCTGGCCATCCTGTATGCCGTTCCCTTCGGCACCCGCAACAGCTACCACGCCGTCGTCCGGGAAGCCGACTATCGATACGCCTTGCACAACGCGCAGGCGCAGTTGGACGTGGTACGAAAGCAACCTTTCGACAGGCTACCGCCGGAATTGATCGCGGTGCCGACAGGCGGCGTGCTGCACCTGGGCCACCGGTATATCGAGCCGGGCACGCTTCGAGCCTGGACCGCCGGGCATCGCCCGGTCCGATTCAACCATGTCGATACGAAGGCGGGGCAGTTGGCGGTCAGCCCGTCTCTGGCCGGGCAGACCCTCGTGATCGACTATCAATATCGGCTTCCCGACCTGGCTGAAACGCATACGGTCGCGGCGGATGGCACCGTCACCCTGTGGAACGCTCCCGTTCTGGCCGTCGACACCGTGCGAGCTGCGCAAGGCGACGCCCTCGTGCCTCTGTCCATCGGACCGTTTGACCATGTCAGCGGGGTCTTGCACGTAGGCGGTCCGGCTCAGGTCGTCGAGGTGGATTACCTGGGAGAACGCATCCACAACGTGGTGGCGGGCACCTTCATGGACGAGGCTCTGCACCCCACCACCCGTCCGGGGCCCATCAAGCTCCTGACCGTCGAGGAAGCCTACGCCGAGCGAGTCAACCGCATGGCGGTGTCCGTTCTCCGCATGAAGGACAAGCCATGACGCGGGCCAGAGCCTTCACCCTGTACGAGATCATCATCGTCCTCGCCATCATGGCGACGGTGACCGGTCCCATCCTGGCTGTCGTCGTCTCCATGTATCGACAGTTTCATTCGTTGGCGATGGTGGCCGGCCTGCGCGAGGAATCCGATACGGCGGGCAACGCCGTTCTCCGCCTGGTGGCCGCAGGGGGCACCTGGCACCTGGACAGGGACAACCACGGCGTGCAGTTCTCCAACGGCAACGCCGCTCGCTGGGTGCGCGGACGCCTGCGCTTGATGGATCACGGGCACCGGGTCGTCCGTTCCTTTCCCGACGTCAAAGACCTGGCCATGGTGCGCCATGGCCAGGTCCTCTCGGTCACCGTCTACGTGGCTGGCCCCGAGCGACCGGGCGGCCCTCCGATCGCGTCGCATCAGACCTACGAGTCCGAGGCCCGCCGGTGAGGCGCCGCGGGTTCTCGTTGCTCATGGTGCTCGCCATCGTGAGCTTGACGCTGACCCTCTTCCTGGGCTCGGCCTTGATCGCGGACGGCCTCCAGGAGCAGGTCCGACACAGCAAGATGCAGGCCGCCGCGCACGCTGCAGCCGTATCGGGTGCTGACTATGCCCAGGCGATGCTGCGGTGGGGCCGCTGGAAGGGAAACGAACGCGTGGCCTCTCCCGACCTGGGGCAGACCGGCCACTTTGAGGTCATTTTGTCGAAGACCAGCCGAGGTGTCCGAATCATCAGCAAGGGCGAGGCTGGCGCCGTCACGGAGACCATGGTGAGGATGGTCCCATGAGCGCCTTCACCCTGCCTCGACGGCGACCCGTATGGCGCTGGGTGGGCGTTGCCTGCCTGGTCATGGTGGTGCTGATTGGGCTGGCGGGCAACGAGAGTCCTCTATTCCCTCTGGTGGAGGGCCTGGGGTTCTTGAGCCGCCTCGTGTGGGGCCTGGGCATCTGGCTGGTCATCTTCTACTACGCGTTCCGGGGCCGAACCGACGCCGACGATCGAGTGGCGGTGGCCAACAGCCTGGCCGACATGCTGGAGATGGAGATTCCTCTTGAAGAGGCCCTCGAACACCAGGTGTACGAACTCGAACATCGCTTCACCAGCCGAGCCACGCCCCTGGCCCGGGCCATGCCTCGGGTGCTGCAGAGCGTCCGACGTGGGTCTTCCCTGTCCGACGCGGTGGGCCGGCAGAAGACGTTTCCCACGGCTTGGAGGCCGATTCTGCAGGCCTCCGAAGGTCAGGGCACGCTGGTGCCGGGGCTTCGCACGGTCGCTCAACTGGAGGCGGGCGGAGGCATTTTTGATGCGGGCACCCTGGTGCGAGTGTTCGCCACCCTTTCCATCCTCGCCGTGGTCGGACCGTTTCTCACGCGGTACATCTTTCCCACCTTTCTCAGTCTGTTCCACAACCTGGGCGTCGCCGAGCCCTGGTTGGAATGGCTCAACGTGATCCCGCCCCTGGTGGGGGTATGCCTCCTCGGGGCTGCGTTGCTCTTCCTGCGCCCAGTGCAGACGGCCCTGAGAACCCTCTTGACCTGGATCCCTGGCGAGGGCCGCTTCATTTGTCTGCAGGAGCAACATCAGATCTGCAATGCCCTGGCCGGGGCGCTGGAGTTGGACCTGCCGCTGCAAGACGCCGTTCGATTGTCTGCCCAGACCTGTCGGACCAGCCGTTATGGCCGGGCCATGCAGGAGGGGACACCCGGGGACAGCCTCAGTCAGGTCTTCACCCGCCATCCTCGTCTTTTCGATAGCACCCTGCGATGGATGGTGGCCGCCGCGGAGCGTGTGTCCACCCCCCTTCCCGAGGTGTTGCGAACCGCCGCCACCTGGTTTGCAGAGGAAGGGGAAAGACAGCGCGAGCGGGCGTCGGTGGTCCTGTCGGTCCTCTTGTCGTTGGGAACCGGCGTGCTGGTCGCCATCTTCTGTCTGGGCACCTTGGGGTCGCTGGCCCATCTCGTCACCGCACTGCTGCAACGGGGGATCATGCCATGAGCCCCTTGAACCGACTAGCCGTATCGGACGTCATCCAGTGGGCCAGGGAACTGGCGGCGTTGCTGCGCATGGGCTATCACATGCCCGAGGCCCTGGCTCGGTTGAAGAGCAGTGCTCGCAGTTCGATACGGCCGGTGCTCGATACGCTCGAGCAACGCACCCTGGCCGGGGACGTTCTCGGAGACGCGGTAGCCCGGACGGGAGCCTTCCCGCCGATGGTGGTGCGAGGGCTCGCGGCCGCCCGGGACTCACAGGCCATCCTGCAGACGTTGGACCACCTGGCGAACATGTTGGAGCGAGATGAGGACCGGCGCCTGGGCATCGTGGGGGCCCTGGCCTATCCGAGGTTGTTGCTCCTGATCGTGGCCGTCCTGGGTTGGTTGATGCTGGGGCCCGTTCTGCATGCGTTCTATTCGTCCAACCAGACCGAGTTGTCGTATCAGATGTCCAACCCTGACCAGCTTCAGCCTTACACAGCCGCAGCTTATGGCCTGTCGACCTGGCTGTGTTCATGGCCGGGCCTCCTGGGCCTCATCGTCATGGTCGGATTTCTCGAGGGGGTCATGAGCGGTTGGTGGGGCACGACTCGCTGGTGGCCGCGGCTGCCCTTGATCGGGAGTCGCATGCGCTTGCTCGACACCATCACCTGGTGCGACTGGTTGAACCATCTGCTGGCCCAGGGAGCCCCGTTGCCGGAGGCTGTCAGCCTGGCTGCAGAGGGGGCTATGTCGGAGGATTTCACCACCCGCATGAAACGGGTCGTCAAGCGCCTGGAGCAGGGCGGTACCTTGTCCGACAGCCTGGCGGCGGAGCGAGTCGTGCCTCCATCGGCTGGCTGGCTCATTGCCCACGCCGAAGCGATACAGTTTGCCCGCCCGGCTTTGGACCGCGCGGCTCGATGCATGGAACGGGGCCTGCTGGAAAAGAATGGCCGGGACTTGGCCATGCTCGAGCCCCTGGCAGTCCTCGGTCTGGGCCTGGTCATGGGCCTCGCCCTCTCCTTCTTCTTCCTACCGCTATACACTTTGATGGGGCACTTGCACTGATGTCGAATGAAGCCGTCTCGCCTGCCGAGCTCCTCGATGCCACCCGCCAGATGGCCGTGTTGGCCCGGTTGGGTTTTCCTCTCGCCGACGGCGTGCAAGCCGCGGGCGAGGGCAGTCGATGGCTATCGACCGTCGGCGCTCACATGGCGGAAGGAGACACGCTGGCCCAGGCGGTAGGCCGCCACCCGCGTATCTTCTCGCCCTTCTATCGGGCCATGGTCGAAGCCGCCGAGGTGGCCGAGAAGCCCGAGCGCGTCTTGACCGCCCTCAGCCAGTTTATCGAACGGGCCGATACGCTGCAGCGGAACGTTCGAACTACCCTGTTCTATCCGTTGCTACTGGTCAACGCGGCGCTGCTGGAGCTGATCCTCATCCTGGTCTCGGTCGTCCCCGCCGTGCTGGTCCCGCTGGCCCAATGGGCGGGGCACTGGACGACGGCAGACGTGCTGTCGCACCTGTCGTCGCAGGCGCTGCCGGCCGCCCTGGTGATTGCCTTGCTTGGGCTCAACGTGGTCGCGCTCCGGCCCGGCGCCCCCGACGCCCTGGCCGGTCGCGTGCCGGGCATGAAGCCCTTGCAACGCCTCGCCCAACAGGGGCTGTGGGCCCAGGCCCTGGGCAGCCTGCTGGCGGCCGGCGTGCAGATGACGGGGGCGCTCCGCCAGGCGGCGACCGTGGTGAGCGATCCGGTCCTGGCCACCGCGCTGGATCGGCTGGGGGCTGCGGTCGACCGGGGCGATACGCTATCGGATGCGTTGGCTTCCGTCCCTGGCCTGGACCCCAGCCTGGCATGGAGCGTCGCGGCCGGTGAAAGACGGGAGGATCTCGGCCCGCTCCTGCTGGATGCGGCTGCTTTTATCGATCATCAGGTCGACAGGCGCATGGCATACGCGGTGCGCATGTTGGAGCCGTGGTCGCAGGCCGCGGCGGGCCTGGTCGTCTGCACCGTTCTGTTGAGCTTCTGGGCGCCGTTCTATACCCTGGTGGGCCGGCTGCATTGAGCGCCGCCCCCCCGGAATTGCTGGCCCTGCTGGTTCCGCCGGGCGACTTCGATGCTCGGCCGGTGGTCGAGAGCCTGGTCCGGCTGGGCCTGGCGCAGCGGGCCAGCGACCTGCATCTGCGGCCGGTGGAGGAGCGGGTGGAGGTGCTTTTGCGGCTGGACGGCGTGCTGTCGCATCGGTTCAACCTGCCACGGGGCGTCTATGACCGGTTGCTGGTGGGTTTGAAGAACATGGCGCGCCTCTTGTCCTACAAGAAGTCTGTTCCGCAGGACGGACAACTGCTGGTCGATGGCAACGAGGTGCGGGTCGCCACCATGCCCACGCACTTTGGTGAGAAGGCGGTGTTGCGCATCTTGCGCACGGATCGACGGTTCCTGGCCGTCGACGAACTGGGGCTCATGCCTGACGAACTGGCCAGCCTGCAGCGCATGCTGGATCTGCCCGAGGGGCTGGTGCTGGCGACCGGTCCGGCCGGGAGCGGCAAGACGACGACGTTGTTCGCGGCCCTCCGATGGCTCTATTCGAAGCGAGGACAGTTGAACGTCGTGACGCTCGAAGATCCGATAGAGCTGGTCGTGCCGGAGTTCACCCAGACGGCCATGCAGCCGGCCATGGACATGACGTTTGCCAGTGGGCTCCGCTCGGTGTTGCGACAGGATCCGGAGGTCATCCTGGTGGGGGAGGTGCGCGACCCGGAGACGGCGCGGGCCGTCGTGCAATGCAGCCTGACGGGCCACCTGGTGTGCTCGACGGTGCACGCTCGCGATAGCGTGGGCGTCATTCCCAGGCTGCTGGAGATGGGCGTCGAGCCTTACCTCTTGTCGGCCAGCCTGACGGGCGTCATCTACCAGAGGCTGCTCCGCCTTCGCTGCCGCGCCTGCCAGTCGGGGTGCGAGGCGTGTAGCGGTACGGGCTACCAGGGCCGATCGGCCGTCGCCGAGCTGCTGGTGGTCAACGATGCTGTTCGACAGGCCATCCTGGACCGCAGGCCGCTATCGGAATTGCGAGCGTTGTCGGGGCACGTGACGTTGCGAGAAGCGGCCGAGCGTAGAGTACGGGCAGGCCGGGTGTCGATCGACGAGGTCCAGCGGATGATTCCCTGAGTTTGCCGGGTTTGGCGACCGGGTAAGACTTACTCGACTGCTGGGGTAGACCAGCTCATCAATATTGGAAGGAACTATAAACCATGGCAACGCTCTATGCAACATTCCCCGACGGGGCCCTCGCCAAGAAGGCGGTGGGCGCGCTGCTCGATCACGGAGCCGACAAGGACAGTATCAGCCTGATTGGCCGCCAGGGCGATGAGCAGTATTGGACCGGCGACTCCATGGGCAAGGAAGGCATCAGCACGACGACCGGCAAGGACGCCGCCCACGCTGCCGCCAAGGGCGCGGGCATTGGTCTGGGCATCGGCATTCTGGCCGGTATCGCCTCGCTCATCATTCCCGGCTTCGGCATTGTCATTGGCGGGGGCGCGCTGGCGACGGCCATCGGTTCGGCAGTCGGCACGACGGCGGCTGGGGCCATCGCAGGAGGCGTCGAGGGTTTCATGGTCGATCAGGGCGTGCCTGAGAAGGTGGCGACCACCTATCGCGAGGCCCTCGAACACGGCCAGGGCATGCTGGCGCTGACACTGCCGTCCGGCAAGCTGGAAGCGGGCGAGGCCCAGGAGGTCGTGGCCAAGTATGGTGCCAGCCAGGTATTCTTGCGCTGACGCATCGGTCTTGAAGGGGAAGGGGCCGGGGAAGCTAAATTGGGCCGTGAATGGCGTTCCAACTTGCTTCCCAGCCCATCCCCGGTTTGCCCGACAGCGTCGCCGTAAAGGTCGCCGGGCAGTTGGATCTGTTGCTGGCGCCCACGTTCCGGGAACAATTCGAGGCGGCGCTGCCCCCCCAGGTCCAGTACCTGCTGGCCATCCTCGACGACGTGGAGTTCATTGATAGCCACAACCTGGGCGTGTTCGTCGCCGCCTACCAACGGGTCAAGGCCCGGGGCGGCTGGCTCGGCATGATTTGCCACTCGCCGCAGGTTGGGCGGGTGTTCGAAGTCACCAACCTCAACCGTCTGTTCCGAGTGTTCGACACCTGGGAGGAGTTTCGCAAGTCCCTCGTCGAGGCCGGCATCCTGGCCCCCGAGGTCCCCTTCCCCGCCCCCACCTTCGGCGGCCGTTCGGCGGGCTAGTAGCTGGCTAGGAGCCCGCAGCAGATACCGGGAGCTCCCCACGGTTGCGAGGCGCTGGCTAGTAGCGCGCGCAGCAGATGCCGCAGAGCTCCCCAAAGTTGCCAGCCGGGGGGGCCCACGGTTGCCAGGCGCTGGCTAGTAGCGCGCAGCAGATGCCGCACAGCTCCCCCTAGTTGCCAGCCGGGGGGGCCCCCAGCGCAGCGGATGGGGGGGCGGAGCCCTTAAGGGCAGGGTAGATTTCCCAGATGTCGAAGCAGAGTCAGCCGGGCCGAGACCCAGGGTGACCAGGATGGCATGAAGATCAGAACTGTCGATCAACTCTTCCCGCACAACTGTCAGAT
>DASYBA010000831.1:0-4516 GCA_036501005.1 Candidatus Xenobia bacterium
CGTCTTCCCGAGACCGTCCCCGAGGTACAAAGCGAGGTCACCGACTTTCGCAGCCTGGTGTCGAACCCCACCAGCACTGGCTGGCAGAAGCCGGCCCGACACTTGTATGGGGTCCTCATCTCTCCCCTGTCGAACCGGCTCGACCGCTACCATCGCCTGGTGATCGTGCCCTCGGGCGCCTTGAACGCCCTGCCGTTTGCCGCCCTGGTGGGACCAGACGGGAAGCCGCTGGCGATTCGACACGCTCTGGTGGCGCTCCCCTCGGCGACGGTGCTGCAGTTCTGCCGGGCCCGCAATCCCGGCCCGGTATCGAAGCCGGTGCTCTTTGCTATCGGACACGCCTCGGCTGGTAAGTACCCCCCACTGCCTGGGACCCTGCAGGAGGTGGCGGACATCCATTCCCTTTACCCTGGGGCCGAGGTCGAAGCCAACGATCAGTTTACCAAGGACCACGTGGTCCAGCAGGCGCCCCTTTTCGACGTCGTCCACTTTGCGACCCACGGCATCCTCGACCGCAGACACCCTCAAGACTCGGCCATCATCTGCGCCGACGGCCCGTTCGACATCCAGCATCTGGTCGATCTGCGTCTCCATGCCGGCCTGGTCGTCCTGAGCGCCTGCGAGACCGGTCTGGGACGTCTCTATCGGGGGGATGAGATGGTCGGGCTGACCCGATCCATGATGCTGGCGGGAACGCCCAGTGTCTTGGCGACCCTGTGGTCGGTGGCCGATCACTCGACGGCTCAATTCATGTCGGACTTCTATCGGTCTTTGAAGGCGGGACACGACAAAGCGGCGGCGCTACAGAGCGCGCAAGTCAGTCTCATGAAGCAATACCCGCACCCGTTCTACTGGGCGCCGTTCCAGCTCCAGGGCGACTGGCGCTAAGACATCAGCGTGGTCCGCCAGCCCTGGGCGGTAGGCTAGCGGTGGGGGACGTGCACCACGTTCACCTGGCCCGAGTCAGGCATGCTGATGTGCGGGATCTGCACCGTTCCAGAATGGTGCCTGACATAGCCCCCTCCGCCATGATGAACGGTATGCGAGGCCCCCGCGTGATGCGAAGAAGAGTAGCCGTGGTATATCGGACGGGAGGTCTCGCTCGCCACCGCCTCGAGGGTGAACGCCACCGACAGGTGTTGTCCCGGCTTGAGCACAACCCCCTTCTCCGCAGACTGGTAGCCGATCTTCTCCGCCTTGACGACGTGCTTCTGACCCGGCTTGAGAGGCCCTGAGACCCACGGGACCGTTCCGCCAGGCTTCTTGTCGATAGTGATTTTGGCTCCGGCCGGCCCGGTGAATTGGATGGTGCCGTCCAGGGGCGTCAGCTTGACCACCAGAGGCGGGGTGGTTTCGGTCAGATCCCACGGGATGGTCAGCGGGGCATACCCGGCATGGGAGAAGACCAGGTCGTGATGGCCTGCCGCGAGCTTGATGGCGCCGGCCGCACCGATGGCCACCTTGGTGCCGTCCACCTCCAAGTGGGTGGCGGCGGGCACGACGCGGAGGCTCGCCTGCACCAGGGGCGCGGCGGCAGGAGACTCGGTGGCAACGGGCGAGGCGGCGGCCGGGGACGGACTCGCCGAGGCGGGTGCTGCCGATGGGGTTGTTGCCGTTGGGGCTACGACAGCCACGGCCACCACAGGGCTGGGGCTCTGGGTCACTGCCACAGGGGGCGGGGTGGGAGTCGCCTGGGGCTCGGCCACGTGATGTCCGATAGCGCGGCCGGCAGCCCATCCGCCACCCAGCGCCACCAGGACCACCAGTCCCAGCTTCCAGATCTGGAGCCCGCTCGATGACGAGCCCGTTCGAACCGGCGGCGTCGGCGCCGGCGCCACGGCAGGCTGCTCGGGCGCTACCACGGCGACCTCGGGACCCACCTCCTGCCCGGCGTGCAGGTGGGTGACGTAATAGTCCATGACCTCGCGAATGTTTTGCGGACGCTCTCGCAGGTTGAGGCTCATCATCCAGTCGATCAGCTTGTAGAACGGCTCCGACAAATCCTTGCGGGCCTCTCGCAAAGGCGTCAGATGCGACCGCCCGGACGCTAGATCGACCGACTGCGGCGGCACGGTTCGAGTCAAGACCGAATACAAGGTGGCGCCCAGAGCATACACGTCGGTGCGTGCGTCAGTGCCGCCGCCGTACTGTTCCGGTGCGGCAAACCCCGGAGAGCAGGCCCCTCGAATACCCGTCCGGGTGACTGGCCCCTCTTTCTGGTCGTCCCAGACCTTGGCTATGCCAAAGTCGATGAGCTTGATCCGCCGTTCCATGGTCAGCATGATGTTCGAAGGCTTCAGGTCGCGGAAGATGACGGGCGGAATGTGGGTGTGGAGGTAGTCGAGCACCGAGCACAACTGATCCAGCCAGTCGGTGGCCTCGGCTTCGCTCACTTCATTGTGGGAGACGTAGGTCTCCAGCGTCACGCCCAGCACCAGCTCCATGGCCAGATAGTACTTGCCCTGGCATTCGAAGAAGTCGTGCAGGCGGGGCAGGCCGGGGTGCTCGAGATCGTGGAGAATCTGCGCCTCGTTGCGAAACTGATGGATGGCCGCATCCCGAACCTTCGGGTTGGGGATTTCGATGAGCATCTCTTTGAGCGCAAAAGGCCGTTCCAAGGTCAACTGGGTGGCATGGTAGACTCCGCCCATGCCACCCGCTCCAAGAATGCTATCTACCCGGTATCGGCCGGCTACCACGTCTCCCGGCGCGTGCATGCCGGGGGGGTTCGACAGAGCGATGCGCTACTCCTGGACTGCGCTTGCGGTCGGCGACAGCAGCGGCGTCATGTCGTCGCGGGCAGGGCCACTCAATACCTTGCCGTGACAGGTGAAACGCGAGCCGTGGCAACCGCAGTCCCAGGTCTTCTCGGTGTCGTTCCAGGCCACGATGCCGCCCAGGTGGGGGCAGGCTGCGGCCATGAGACAGACCTGATTGTCGGAGCCCTTGTAAGCGGCGACCTTCTCACCATCCCAGTTGACGACCCGGCCCTCGCCGGGCGGGATGGCCCAGGGATCGTCGCCCTCGGCGGGGCCCGTCCAGCGTGCGTAATGACGGGCCATGGCGACCTCGTCCTTGAGCAGGCGGGGCAGGGCACGAAGCTTGAGGCGAAGGGGACTGTAGAGTCGCTCCCACGGATTGTCCCGCCCCATGATGAGATCGGTCAGCAAGAGCCCGGCGATGGTGCCGTGCGTCATGCCCATGCCGGAGTCGCCGGTGGCGATAAACACGTTGGATTTTCCCAGCGTGTTTCGTCCGATATAGGCCAGTCCGTCGGCGGTCTCCATGACCTGTCCAGACCATCGATAGGGGAACTCCATGGGCAGCGGAAAGCGCTGTCGGGTCCACTCACGCAGCCGTTCGTAGCGCAGCACGTCGTCGTCCGAGGGCTCGCCGGTGCGTCGGTCCTCGCCGCCCACCAAAATCACGTCGAGCCGATCGTCCAACGGTTGGGTGCGAACGTAGTGGTATGGATCCTCCATATCCCACAGGAGCACCCGAGGCACGACGTCCTTGGGCACGACGGCCCCGACGACGAACGTCATCCACGCGCTCTGTTTGAGGTGGACGCTGACCGGCACGTTGATGGGCACGTTGGTGGCGACCACCAGGTGGGCGGAGTGGACCTCCGCGCCTTTTTGCACCCGCACCATGCAACGTTTGCCAGATTCGAGCGATCGCACGTGGGAGTCGGTATATACCTGCACGCCCAGACGCAGGCAGGCCCGCAGGAGACCGTCCAGGTATCGGCTGGCGTGGAACTGGGCCTGGTAAGGAAAACGCAGGCACGGACCCGTATGGAAGTGCGGAATGGGAACCGCCGCCAACCGTTCGACCTCGACCCCAGCCCGAGTCGCTGAATCGGCTTCCCGGTTCAGCTCGGCCTCGGTGTGGCCCCGTCCGGCAAAGAGGTAGCCATCGACATATTCAAAGCCGCAGTCAATGGACTCCCGCACTACGACGCGAGAGATGGTCTCGATGGCGCTGCGATGGCTGGCTGCCGCCAGCCGCATGCCGTCGACGCCGTGGATGCGTTCGATAGTGGTGAAGTGGTCGTCGATGACGTTGGACAAGTGGGCGGTCGTGCGCCCCGTCATGCCCTGGCCGACGAAGCCGCTTTCCACCACGGCGACGGACATGCCCTCCAGGGCCAGCAGGTAGGCCGTGGAGAGACCCGTGATGCCGGCACCGACCACGCAGACGTCGGCATAAACAGACTCATTGAGAGGATTTCGATAGGGTATCGGATGGGTACTGTACCACAAGCTAGCGGAACTCATGAGCACCTCCCAAAAAGCGTCGGAGCGGGGCATGCTCATCATTCCCTGGGGCAACCTATCGAAAACCCCTCGGGACGGCGGATTGACGTGGATGTAAAGAACTCGCAAATAACCTGTTGGTCATGACGGAGTGACCTTGTGGTCAATCCGACAATTATACTTAAGTCTAAAGGAGACTTAACCCGTCAGGCCCAACTGTAGAGGCCGACACTCACGATGGGGGTACACCGTGGCGT
>DASYBA010000832.1:0-3448 GCA_036501005.1 Candidatus Xenobia bacterium
CTGCTTGCCGGCCGTCAGGTCCCGGCTCTGGGCGGCCGCGACGGCATTGTCCAGATACTGCTGGCCCACCTGTTGGAAGTGACCCACAAAGTCTGCATCCTGCTGGTGGGTCTTGACGTATTGCGTCAGGGAGTTGTCGCCGCCCTGGATCGAATTCATGGTCTTCTGCCTCTCTCCAACTGTGTCGAATCTTTTCTGACATCATAGAGGGGCGATGTTGCCAGTCTGCCGTTCGTTTATTGCGAGACTGTTGCGAAAGCACAATGGGTCAGTTGGCCCAGTAGCCCACCAGGTATTCGACCGACATGGCGCCCATCAGGAGCGTCGACAGGCCTAGCCAGGGGAGGTAGATCTCATCCGAGGCGGCCGCCGCCAGCATGTATATCGGAAACGCCGGCAGAAGATAGCGCAGCAGGCTGGGGCTGAACAAGGAAAGCGTCGCCGGGATGAGCGCGATCCAGCAGAAAACCTGGTAGGACGGGCGTATCTTCCGAACCCACAGCCACATCGGTACGGCGTAGCTCGCCAGGTGCCCGATGAGGTGAGGCATGCCGATGGCCCAGGCGTCGGGGTTGGGCGGCGACAGCACGATTTTGCGCAGTTGCTGCCACGGTGTCACCCAAGGCCACTCGCTCTGGTAGTGGAACAAATTCTCCTGGGCCCACATGAAGTAGAAGGGGTGCCCGGTGCACACCCAGTTCACGGCCAGATAACCGGCCAGTCCGAGGGGGCACAGCAGGCTCCAGGCCACGGCCCGGCGGCCCGCCCGGGCCTGCCAGGCCTCCCACAGCAGGGCGGGGAACAATCCGACCCCCACCAGGCGGCATAGCGATGCGCCGAAGGCGGCCGCGCCGGCCCACGCCCACTCATGCTCCCGGGCCGCCAACAGGCTGCCCAGCACCAGGGTCATGAACAGGCCTTCCGTGTACGGGACCATGAGAAAGTAAGCGGTCGGAAACAGGTAGAACGCGGCCACGGCCCGCCTCGACAGGGGTTCCGGGTAGTCCAGGGCCACCAGGCGTTGCAACAGGTAACCGGCGGTCACCTGGGTGACGATGGAGAGCAGGACGGCCGTCCAGTAGAAGCCGAGTCCCAACCCCATGAGCCGATTGACGAGCAGCGGGTAGAGGGGAAAGAAGACCAGGTCGCCCCCCTGGTTGTGGCTGGCGTCATACGCCCCCAAGGTGGCGATGCGCTCGTAGTTCTGGACATCCCATCGGTCTCCGGTCAAGGTCAGCGCGTCGAGAAAGGTGCCGGTCTCCTTTAAGGCCACCCTGGCCACCACGCCAGCGCTGAGCACGAAGAACAGCCGGAGCACCAGCGTATAGATGACGGCCCGTTTCAGGAAGGTCCAGGACATCGGCCGTGCGTTTCGGGTCTGGATTCATGCCCCCTCCACCCAATATCGGCCGGCTTCCCACAGGAGCGCGCCAGCAGACGCGGGAATCCCGTGGGGTGGCCGAATTTGAATGCTCGGTAGAGGGTCCCGACGGTCAGGTTCAAGTGCTCCACGTCAAGGCCCCGAACGCTGAGTTGGCCAAGGCACTGGCAGAGCCGACCGGTCGAGTCTTGTCGGTAAAACCGCACGTGGCTCGGGCCCGCCCGACCAAAATGCTCAGTACAGACGAGCCTGCCCGGCCGTCCCCGCCCCCGCCGGCCAAGCCGGGCTCCCTGTCGGTGACGACGGGCAAACTGGCTATCCCTTCGGCCCCCGTGCCGACCCCCAAAGCGGGCTCGCTGCCGGCCCTGCCCAAGCCCGGGTCGCCGGGTCCGGGTTCCATGTCGGTTGCCACGGGCCACCTCTCCATGCCGCCCGGGGCCGAATCCGCCACCGGCGCTTTGTCCATGCCGAGCGGTTCCATGTCGGTCCCGACCAGCGCCTTGTCCATGCCGCGCCCGTCCGGCGTGTTCTCGGTGCCTACCAAGAAGCGGGGAGACTGGTCGACGGGGGCGCTCACCCCCAACTCGGAAGCCTATGTGGCGGTGGGGCTCGTGAAAGAGGGTCGCTTCAGCAACGCCAGCCTGGTGATCGAACGCGCCACCCGGCAGAAACTGGTGGCCTTCCAGCTCGCCGCGCCCGGGGCCTTGCCAGAACCAGAAGCCAAGCGGCGGTTCACGATCGGTGCCGAAGCCTTGCAGCGCCTCAGCTCGCCCGGTATTCCGCGGTGCATGGGCTATCAGCACACCCTGACCGGGCACTGGATGTTGTTCGAGTATATCGAAGGGCCTCCCTTGAGCCTGTTCGATGGCGCCGGCCACGGCATTGCAGATGAGTGGGTGGCGTGGTGGCTTTACCAGATGCTGGGCATCCTGGAAGGGCTGCACGGCCTGGGCCGGGTGCTCGGGGGCCTCCACCCGCGCCACTTCGTCATGTCCGGCCAGGGTCTGGAGCTGGTGCATCTGGGCCTCATGGAAAACCTGTTTCCGGAAGCCGTGGCGCTCACCCGAACGCAAGAACGGCTGGCCTTCACCGCACCTGAGCACCGCCACTCGGTCCTCATCAGCAAAGCCGGCGACCTGTACTCGGTCGGGGCCATCGCCTGGTGGCTGGCCATGGGCAGCCCGCCCCCACAAGCGCCTCCCCTCGCCTCGGAGGTCGCGCAGACCCTGTTGCTGCAGGCACGCCCTGGCTTGGCGCCCGAAGCGGCCTCGGTCATCGCCCGGCTGCTGTCTTTCCAGGCCGCCGACCGCTACTCCACGGCCACCGAGGCCTGTGACGAGCTGACGCCGGGGGTGCCCACGGTAGCCCCAGCCCAGGTTCCCGTACCGCCCATCCCGACCAGCATCCAGCTTTTTGATGAGACGACGGTCAAACGGTTGGGCCAGGAGGCTGCCGCCCTGGAGGGCCGGACCCACCCTCCGGCAGCCCCACCGACGGCGTCCCGCTTGCCGACCCCCCGCATCACCAGCGCCCCGTCAGACAGTCCAAGACCAGACGCCCGGAAAGCGGTCCCGCCGGCCCCGCAGCCCGAGCCGGAGGAGGCGGAACTGCCCGACACCCCGGTCACCGTCGGCTTCGTGGCACGGGCCATGTTGGGCGCAGTGGGATATCACCTGTTCCGCAGCACGGGAAAGGGGGCATGGACCGCTCGTGCTGTGCTGCTCCTGGCCGTCATCGGGATCCTCCTCCACGCTTTGCTGCCGGCTTCTCGAGAGCTGGATGCCGCCAGCGTGTCGGGTGGGGCGGTCTACTCTCCGGTGCGGATTTTGTCTGGCGACGTCATGGAAGGCCATACCCGGGCCCTGGTGGTCCGGCTGGGGTTTGAATATCAGGTCGGCAAGGAAGAGGTCGACCTCAGGTCGCCCGGCGACACAGAAGTGATGTTGGCCCCCGACACACGATTTACCGTGGTTGACGTTAACCCCAGGCTGGTCACGGTGTTGCTGGATGGGGGTCGACTGCAGATCCATGCGGAGGGTGAAGCCGTCGACGTCAAGATGCAGCAGA
>DASYBA010000833.1:0-3653 GCA_036501005.1 Candidatus Xenobia bacterium
CGTTCATGTTTTGGAACGTGTCGCCGGGCACATTGACTGGATCGCCGTTCTGGTGACCCCACGTCATGAAGAGGATCGGCCTGGTGCCCACCTGGGTGGCTACCGTTTGCAACTGGCGGACGTAGGGGTACATGTCCCGACGCAACTGACCGACGGTAAAGGAAGGTTCCTGGCTCTGGTCCTGCATGACGACCCAGTCGAAGTGGCTGCCCAGCAGCAACGGTTGATCCTTGCCACTCTCCCAGTGCTTCTTGAGGGTGAAGCCGCCCGGGCACTCCTCGACAGACTCAAGCTGGAAGCCGGCGGCAGACGCCAGATGTCCGATGGTGCCCGGCAGATCGTTCACGTACGTGTAGCTGTTGCCGATGAAGAGCACCCGCAACGGTTTCTCGGACCGCCCTTGGGCACAACCCGCAACGCCGACCAGCAGCAAGCCGAGGAACAGACGTTTGAGCATAGAGGGAGATTCGCAGTTCACCCGTCACGGCCTGTTAAAATCTCAGTAACACCGGCTGGCCAGATTCATGTTAGATTGCGGTCGCACAGGAGGAGAGCATGGACACTGACATACACAAACCCGAACTGGATCCCACCGATGTGGGAACGATTCTCGATGCGCGCGCCCTTTTCATCCAGGCCTGGAATGACGTGAACAACCGCATCGGTGACGCCCTGGTGTGCTGCCTGCATGCGCCCATCTCCGACCCTCGCCTGGCCCGCTTCCAGCCCTTCACACCGTCATCCGACCGGGGCACCCGAAGCGCCTCCATCACCGAGGCCATCCTGGACAATCGCCCCCACGCCTACGAGTCAAGCCACCTCCTCATCGAGGATGTTTCGAACGATCCAGCGGACCGGATACTGACCCGCTTCTCGTGGACCCAGGACAAAGGCTACCCGTGTGGCCGGGTGGCGGTCAACGTGACCCATCCGGAGCTCGGCTGGAACGTGGAATTCGACATGGACCCGGAGTCGGGCAAGATCAGTCCCAGGGTAGACTGAAGGTCGGCTGGACCGAACTCTCGGGGGACTCGCCCGGGTACCATGTGTGCTCGAGAAAGAGTCCGCTGGGTGGGGCCGTGAACTCGGCCGGAGCGTTGGACAGTTCCCGGAGGAACCGCCGCACATCTGCCACCGAGAGACGTCCCCGGCCGACCTCGACCAGCACGCCGACCATCTGTCGGACCATCTTCCACAGAAAATGCGAGGCCTGCAGGCGGATCAGCAGCAGCGCACCCGCCTCGACCAGCTTGACCTCCTCGATACGGACCCGCGTTTCGCCCTCCCTGACCGCGGTGAACGACCGCATGTCATGCATGCCGTGGAAAAGCGTCGCGGCTTCGTGCATCGGGACCGTATCGAGCTTGTCCTTGAGCCACCACACGAAGCGTTTGCCAAATGCGGTGCGGCGCCGAGCGATCTGGTACAGGTAGCTGCGCCGCACGGCGTCGTGGCGAGCGTGAAATTTCGGCGGCGCTGGCTGGACCCGCAGAATGTTGATGTCGGAGGGGAGCCGGTCGTTGATCTCGTGCGTAAGCTGCAGCGGGGGCACTCGCCGCTTGATCTCCAGATGGGCAGTCTGCGCCAGGGCGTGCACCCCAGCGTCGGTCCGCCCCGCGCCTTTGAACTCGACCGGAGTTTGTTGGAGAAAGTCTTGCAGGGCCTTCAGGATTTCGCCTTGCACCGTGCGCACGTCGGGCTGCACCTGCCAGCCGCGATAACGGGTGCCTTCGTATTCGATATCAAGACGGTATCTGGGCATCGCCCATGGGTTCGGCCCGTCCCGTGAAGGGCCTTCAAGCCTGTGATCTTGCTGTCAAGCCAAGGGGGAAGGCCTGGGATTTGTCCGAACCTCGTGGCGTGCCTGAAGAACTGACGCTGTTTGACGACGAGGGGCCGCCGCCGAAACCCACCAGCAAAGGCCATGAGCCGCTGGCGGCCCGCATGCGTCCCCGCACCCTTGAAGAATACGAGGGCCAGCAGCACATCGTGGGCCCGGGCCACCTGTTGCGGCGAGCCATCGAGAACGATCGGTTGTTCAGTTCCATCCTTCTGTGGGGCCCCCCGGGGACGGGCAAGACGACCCTGGCCACCATCATCGCCCATCGCACGAAGTCCTACTTTGCGACCATCAGCGCCGTGCTCGGCGGGGTTGCCGACATTCGCAAAGTGGTGGCCGACGCTCACAAGCGCCATGGCCAGCGCACCATCCTCCTGGTCGACGAGATCCACCGCTTCAACAAGGCCCAGCAAGACGCCCTCCTGCCCCACGTCGAGGACGGGACCATCATCCTCATCGGCGCCACGACCGAGAACCCGTTCTTCGAGATCGTCGGTCCCTTGGTGAGCCGCAGCCGCATCTTCCGGTTGCAACCGCTCTCCACGGATGATGTCGAACATCTGTTGCGTCGCGCCTTGTCCGATGCCGAACGGGGGTACGGAGAACGGCAGGTGGACGTGAGCGACGAGGCGCTTCGCTTCATCGCCGACTTCTCCGGCGGCGATGCCCGTACCGCCCTCAACGGGCTGGAACTAGCGGTGGAGTCGGCCCCTAAGGAAGACGGCGTCGCCAAGGTCGACCTGGTCGTCGTACAGGAATCCATGCAGCGCAAAATCGTTCGATACGATCATGGCGGCGACGAACATTACGATACGATATCCGCCTTCATCAAGTCGGTGCGCGGGTCCGACCCGGACGCGGCGCTCTTCTGGCTGGCCAAAATGTTGGTGGCGGGCGAGGATCCGCAGTTCATCATGCGGCGGTTGTTGATTCTGGCCGGGGAGGATATCGGCATGGCGAACCCCTACGGCGTCACCGTGGCGGCGGCCTGTGCGCAAGCCCTGCAGTACGTCGGATTGCCGGAGGCCAAGTATCATCTGTCGCTGGCCACGGTGTACCTGGCGACGTCGCCCAAGTCCAACAGCATGGGAGCCTATTTTGCGGCCGAGGGGGTGGTGCAGGAGCAGGCGGAGACCTCCGTGCCGCTCCACCTCCGAGACACGCACTACCGAGCCGCGGCCCGCCTCGGACACAAGGGGTACCAGTATCCCCACGACTTCCCCGGCCACTATGTGGCACAGCAGTACCTGCCCGACGCGTTGGCAGGCAAGCGCTTCTACGAGCCGTCGGCAGAAGGCTACGAGGCCAAAGTGGCTGAGCGCCTCAGACGATTACGGACCGAAGGTCCGCTTGATGAGCCCATCCTGTGATGGCGAAAATCATCGCACCGAGGGCTGCCGGCACGGCCATCACGGGCGACAGGAATGACCGTGACGAGCCATGGTGCGCCCGAGCTGCAGGACAAGCACGCAGACCCATACCCCGGGCACGCCGATGAAACAGAGCAGGCCGACCATCAGGGAGAGCAATATGAATCCCGTCAAGACCGCGCAGATAGTGGCAGACGTCCCGGCCAGCATCGTCCAGTTGCGGTGGGCCCACCGGGCCACCACGGCCCCGACAGCCAGACCGGTCAGGAGGAACAGGACGACGCCCAGTATCAGTCGCAAGACTTCCACCCATCCAACATAGCAAACTGTGTGCTCCGGGTCAACGGCGGGCGATATCTCTCGATGGAGATGAGGGATGTATCGCCTGGCGGTTGCGGTGCCATTGAAGGCCGGGCATGTGTTGGCCGGCCGCCGATATTCGC
>DASYBA010000834.1:0-5096 GCA_036501005.1 Candidatus Xenobia bacterium
CTGCCGCCTCGACCAGGAGCTCTTCCACACCGACGGCCGATAGGTTATCGGCGGCGGAGCCACCAGCCGATGGGAATACACAAGAAGCTTGCCCCGATCAGGCTGTAGTAGAGCCACCGCACCCAGAAGGCCACGTACACCACATGCTGGGCGAGTCGGCCGATACTGAAGGCCACCGTGTCTGGCCGAGGCGTGGTCGGCGCCCACTTCCGCAAACAAACGTCCAACACCAACCACGACACGATACAGGTCAGACCCACCCCGGACGCCCACACCGTCCGTCGTCCGACGGGTTGTGGCAGAGGTCTCGTCTTGCGGAGGTACCGCTGCGCCATGTCAGCCCGGCGGGTGGGTGGCGGCGACCGCCGCCGCCTGGGCGGACATGTTGAACACGATCTCCTGAACCCGGTCCTGGAACTTCGACCGATACGCCCGTTCCTCTGCCTCCCGCTCGAACGTCTTGTAATGTTGGAGGATGGCCAGCAGCCGCTCCGCAGCAATGCGGTGCGATTGCTCCTTGAGGATCTCCAGGCGGCGGGCCAACGGGGCCTGGAAGTATTCGTCCGGATATTCGAAATCCTCGATTTCGGTGATGACCCGGCGGCTGATGTTCTCGATGGACCTGCCCGAAAGCTCCAGTTCGATACACGCATCGCCGACCTGTTTCCACTGCTCGGTGCTCAACGGGATGAACTCGTTATGGCTGCGCAGCTTCTTGTCCCGCAATAGCGCCACGAAATCGTCGGCCGACACCGGTCCGTGCAAGGTAAACGGATCCTGCGTGATGCGGCTGATGGCCGCCCGATCCATGTTCAGTGTGTTGGCATCGCACAGCATGAACCACTGCCCGTTCTTGGGAATGATGGTGCCGTCGAATATACCGAAGCAAGCGCCCAGGATGTTCTTCTCTTCCGATCGTACGCCGGGATCCTCTCGCGCCGCGAAGGCGGTATCGATATCGGGCCAGTACACCCCGACCACGCCGGGGAACGCCGCCACCTGGTTCTTGAAGATGTCGATCAGTTGTGCAGCCGAGGCGTTCTGATACGACGACGCCCAATCCGATCGTCGAATGACCAGGAACTTGGCCGGAATCTCGTGCGCCTTGCAGAAATCCAGGAAGTACCGCCCGATGGCGTGGCAGGTGACCGTCTTGCCGCAGCCCGGATCGCCCATGGCGAACAAGATCGGATTCAATCGTTTCGGATTCTGTCGGGTCTCGAAATCAAAACCCGCCACGTCCCGCGCCAGACGCATTCCCGCCCGCCCAAACTCTTCGTTGCCGACAATGTCGTCCAGGGTCACGTCCAGCAGCTCGGCGGGTCCGGCCGCTGCCTCTATCGGTTGCAGACCTCGATAGCGGTGCCGTGGCACTTCGACATGCGTCCGCTCGACCAGGTCCCAGGAGGGCTGCCCTTTCAGCACCCGAGCCAGGGACTGCCCGAGAAGCTGGAAGTAGGCCTGCGTACACCGGACCGGCCCACCGGGCACGTCCACCCGCTTGTCCGCCTGGGCGTGGCCTCGGTAGAAGCTCAGGTAGGCGGTGTAGTCCGCCATCAAGCCATGCGACAGCGTTTCCTGGTCAGCCAGGATGAGGACGTCCCGTTCCGGAAAGCCGCCGCCGACCCGAATGTGGGCCCCCTCGGGTACCGGCAATTCCCCCAACACCGTCTGGGCCGCCACCCAGAGCGACAGACAGCTCGCCGTCGGATCGCCCAGCACCGTCCTGCAGCGGGGGCGCAACGATCGGCAGACGGCCATGCCCTGTTCTACCGCGCCCAGCAGCTCGAGGATCTCTCCGGTCAGTCCGTAGGGGCCGGGATCGCACTGGGTGAGGAGCCCCGGCAGCCTGGAGCCCCGAATGTCGGCCTGCACCGCCTCGCGCTCCAACGCGAGATCGTCAGGGGTCACCATGATGCGGTTCAAACGGGTTGAATCAGACACTTGAAGCCTCGGTCGGCCAGGAACGTGCGAAGCGCATCGGCCACCTCGCGGGTGCAGGCGAACTTGCGCTCCTTCCAGACCTTGTAGCCGAGTTCTCGGACGCGGGGTTCCACGCCTTCCCGGGCCTGGGGCGAGAGGAATTCGCGATACAGCATGCCCATGGGGTCGTTGCTGCCGTCCTGGGCCACCGTGCGACCGGCGCGTTCGGAGGGAAAGTGCATGACCATGCCCCCCTTGTTCGTCTCGAACAAGGGCTCCCATGGGCCCGGCAGTTGCATCCCTCGAAAATATAGGGGACCGACGCGGCACCGGATCACGTCTTCGACTCGCACGCCTCTCAAATCCGACAGGAGCAAAAAGGCGAACTCCGCTTCGTCCACGGTGAACCTGGAAATCGCGTTGCGGAAGTTCTCCGTGTATTTGAGGTCGTCTCCGACCAGCTCCACCTGAGGGCGAGTCCAGCGAGAATCGGTCTGGGCCAGCAGGATGGTATAGCGCACAAAAACGCCGTCGCCCATGTCGAACCGGTCGAAGGTCACGGTGAAATGGGCAGTACGGTTGTCAGGATCGACCCGGCGCAGGGCGAGAGACAGCCCGAACGGGGAGGGCAGGGGGGCCCGAGCCAGTGCCTGCTGGTATCGAAAACGGGAAAGACGTCGGCGGGCCGCGTCCGAGCCGGTCGACTGGACCTCGGCCTCCAGGGCCTCGAGGGTGTTCCGTTTTACCGCGTCCCTCGCCACCTCGGCATCGGTCAGCACCCGCGAGACCTCTGTCTCGGCCGGCAGGCCGCTCCTCAGATCGATGAGGGCGGTCGGATAGTTGGCCTCGTTGTTGGCCGGCGACAGGAAACGATACACATTGCGCACCTCCGCCGGGTCGGGAAAAAAGCGGTTCAGCCGACCCGCCTCCAGCAGCGTGTCCAATAGTCTGAGGTACTGTTCCAGACGTTCGCCCGCCAACGAGACGGTCGGCGGCGGTGCCGGCAGTGGCGCCCCGACGGTCAAGCGGCCGGTGGGCTCTTGGACTCCTGCAGCGTGGTGAGCTCCTTCTGTGCGAGCTGGATGGTTTCATCCACTCGCTGGTCGTGAATCTCCCGCTCGGCGGCCAGGTTGCTTTCGATAAGCTGCTTGGTGGCGTCGTCGTACACTCGCATCTGGGCCATCAGCTTGTCCACGTTCTGCGTGAGGTAGAGAGACGTCTCCGAGGCCAGGGTCGCCACCTTGTTGACGCTGATCTTCAAGGAGTCGATGGACTGTCGCATGGAGAGCGTCAACTCGCTGGCCTCGGTGGCGGTGGCCAGCCCGGTCAGGTGGCCCCGCAGCTCGTCGAGGATTTCCTGGCTGGATTCGAACAGGATGGTCATGTTGGTGTGGAGGTTCGTCAGGATCTCCAGGAAGTTGTTGTTCATCGTGACGATGTTGGAAATGCGGTCTTCCGCGTTGGAGTAGAGGCGCAGCTTGCTGCCATGCTCCCAGATGATGCGCTTGACCTCGTCGAGCTCGGCCTGCTTCTGGCGTTTGGTGGCGGTCGTGTCTTCGCCCAGCGCCTTCAGTTCGCTTTCCAGCCGTTGCTGATGGTCTCGCAGCTCGAGAATGTAGGCCGCGGCCTTCTCTTCATTCTGGGCGGCCACCACCATCTTCTGATTCAGGCGGGTGATGTCGACCCGCAGCGCCTCCATTTGCGCCTCGATCTGATCGAGGAACTGGCCGACCTGCTTGGTGCGAGTCTCGGCGATGTGAATCTTCTCTCGCAGCAGATCGGCCACCGGGCGGTCCGACACGTAGTCGTTGATGATGGGAATCTTCTCCAGCAGGCCGTGGAAGTTCGACCCCATCTTCTTGACGTCGAAGGTCATCATGTCCTTGACGCAATCCCAGGCGGTTTTGTCGGCGACGAGATCCTTGCGCATCTCCTTGGCGATGTCGTCGTGCGTCTGGCGCAGGCGGTCCAGGTCCTTGACGTCCTGCGAATGCCGGCTCTGGTAGTCGGTGACCATCTGCTGGAGGGACTCGCGTTTGTACTCCTCGCCCTCGTAGACGATCTCTTTTTTCAGGATGCTGCCCTTCGTCTCGCCGGCCAAGTGTCGACCTCCTCCGCTGCCTGGAAAGTTCGCTCGTTTTGGAATCCTTCCCTTTCTCGGGGACGTCCACGCGAGCGATCTACTGGCCGGAGCTCTCCATCACCCCGAACTTCCATGACCCGCCTTCTTTGAAGGCCTGCAGCGGCATGGAGCCCTTGGGGCCGATGGCGGTCACCACCGCCGCGTTGCCGTTTATCGACTGGGTCTTGTACTGCAACTGCACGAAGATGTCGGCGCGGGCGTGCTTTCGCATGTTGTCCCAGAACGGGGTGATCTGCGAGTCGCCACTATCGAACAAATGGCGGGCGTCGGCCGGCGGCACCTGCATGATGCCGGCCGACTCTCGGACGTAAGCGTCCCGGGTGTGGCCACTGCAGAGTTTCCAGCACGTGGCATAGTCCCGATCGTTGAGGGCGACGAAGTAGCTCTTGCAGGCAGCCGCGGGCGAACTGCCGTCGGCCAGCACCCACGGCGAGAGGGCCAGGATGAGATAGACCGCAACCAGAAGGCGTCTTGGCATGCGGCCTTAGGTTCGGATCGGTCCGGCCGGCCTCCTTCAGCTTCGCGAGACCGGCAGCGGGCGGCGGCCCAACTCCTTGCAGGCCTCCTCCTCAGTCGGAAAGATGTCGATCACCCGGTGCAGGCCCGTCACCGTAAAGAGCTTGAGCAGATGCGGCTGGTGGCAGATGAACAAGAGACACCCGTGGCGGTGCCGAGCCCCGGTCACGGCCGCCAGCAGGGTGCCCAGACCCATGCTGTCGATATAGCGGACTCGTTCCAGATCCACCATCAGTGTGGCGGATTCCCCTGGCCCATGCTGGTGGAAGGCGTCTTTCAGTTCGGCGCAGGTGAAGATATCGACATCGCCTCCGAGGCGTAGGACTCGGTAGTTTTCCCGGGCCTGAATCTCGATGTCCAGATGCTGTAACATGCACATCCTCCAAAAGCGGCTCGGCCACACAGGGCCGCGGCCGTCAACCCCCGGCCAATAGACACAGCCCCACTGAAAGCTTGTACCCAGTCCGGACCAAGGCCAATCAGGGCCTTTCCAGGCGAAACCAGATGAAGGCGT
>DASYBA010000835.1:0-1630 GCA_036501005.1 Candidatus Xenobia bacterium
TCAGGCGCTCCAGGCCGAAGGCCGTCAAGGCGGCCGCCGCGCCGCTGCCCAGCAGCATCCAGCGGCTGGGCACCCGGAACATGGAGAAGCCTGGAACCCAGTCGGCAAGCCAGCTATAGATGGGAGTGTAAGCCCCCAACGACAACAGAAACGAGACGCCGAGAACCCCCAGCCACAAGGTCCGCTGCCGATGCTCCGACGCGAGCGACGACACCATGAGCAGCAGGCCCACCAGGCCCAGATAGACGGTGGTCTCGTGAAACGTGTAGCTGGGATCTGGGTGCACGGCCGGATTCACGAAGGCGTAGGGCGACAGCAGGGACCACCCACCGCGCCAGGGCGGGAGCGACCCGGCGCCCACAAACCCCATGGTCCGTGGGCCCGCCCGCAGGAGCCACGGCAGCATTTCCGCGCTGGCCAGGAGCTGTGGGAGGGCCACCATCACGGCGGCCAGCGCCGTGGCCAGCAAGGGGCGGAGCGCGCCCCGCCATACAGCGTAGGCCAGCCAACCCCAGGCGCTGATAAAGAGGATCTGGGGAGACCCCGCCAGCAATGCCAGGGCCCCGTAAAGCGCCGCCAACGCTTGCTCGCGGCGGCCTGGGTGCTGGGCCAGCCGCTCGATGGAGAGCCATCCGGCGGGCAACCAGCAGGTGCCTGCGGCGACCGGCAGTTGGGAGAGGTGGAGCACCGAGAACGCGGAGAGAGAGAAGGTCAGGCCTCCGACGACACAGGCACTCCGAGACAGCTCGAGAAGGCGAAGCCAGCGGTACGTGAAGGTGGCCGACAGACCGACGTGGAGGGCCAGGTACCAGTCCATGGCCGTCGTCGCCTGGACCCAGGAGAAGATCCAGTTGGGCGGATAGAGCAGTTGCTTCTGCGTGTCGGCCAGCATCGGCATGCCGGCGAACTCGAAGGGATTCCACAGCGACAGGCCGGGCAATCCGTACTGCATCTGCCTCCACGGGATGAAGTAGGAGCGCAGGTCGTCGTAGTCGAGCGTACTATGTTTGACGAGCCCCCACAGCACCATCCAGGCCGGAAAAGCCCACAGGGCCAGGAGCGCCAGCCGGCCTCTCTTCAGCTCAGCACCATGTCCTGGCGGCTGACATAGTCGCAGCCCGCCACTTGCCCCTCGGCCTCCAGCGTCTGGTGACCCTGGTCGTCGACACCAAACTTGGTCTCTACGTTGGTGGGCTCGTCTCCCAGGGTGCCATCCGAGATCATGCTGTCGATGTTGTTGGCGTCGACCTCGGTAACGGCCTTGGACCCGATGGTCCCGCTGCCGGTCCACCTCGGACCGCCCACCCCGCTGGTGGCGGGCTGGTAACTCTCGTGCACTTCGATGCTGCCGACCGTACCGTCGAGGTGGGCCCCGTCAGACGCCAGATTCCAGATCAGGTGCTCGGGCGACGACCCGATCTGCCCGTCGATATGGACGCCGTCGTCCCCCTTGGTCCACGTCTCGGTGACGGCTGCGTTGCCGATGGTGCCGCGGGCGTTGATCTGACGCGCCGCCGGATCCGGCATTTCGTAGCGGATCTGATACCGTTCCTTTTCACACAGGAGGGCCTCGAAATTCGATACCAGCTTCTGCCCCTGCCGGGCGGCCGTATCGATGATATTCAGCATG
>DASYBA010000836.1:0-7429 GCA_036501005.1 Candidatus Xenobia bacterium
GGCCGCACAGAGGTTCGCATAGGCCGACTCACCCAGCAGCGTGACCTGGCGGCGGCGGGGCACCACGTAGCCTCGGGCCAGGCTGAGCACCCGATCCTTGGCATCCGACAGCACCCGGTCCTTGTTCATGGTGATGCCGTCTATCGGACGGAGGAGGCCCATGTGGCGGGCCTCCAGGGCCGATGTCGACACTTTGCTCATGGCGATGAGTTCGAAGGCTTTCTTGACCGCCAGGAACGGATCGGCTCCGCCGGGCAGGGCTTCCTGCAGGCGGATGAGCGTCTCCGCGGTACCCCCGCCGGCCGGGATGATGCCGACGCCCAGCTCTACCAAGCCCATGTAGAGCTCGGCGTCGGCCTGCATGGCGTCGGCCCACAGGGCGACCTCGCAGCCGCCCCCGATGGCCAGCCTGAAAGGCGCCGCGACGACCGGGAAGGGGCTGTGCCGCAAGCGGGAAGTGAGGCCCTGGAACACCTTGATGGCCTCGTCGATGCGGTTGAAGTTACCGCTCTTGGCCAGCTCCAGCAGCAGTCCGATATTGGCGCCGGCCGAGAAGTTCTCACCCTGGTTGCCGATGACGAGGCCGAGAAAACCCTTCTCGACCTTGTCGAGGGCCTGGACGGTGAGCTCGAGCACCTTCTCTCCCAGCGAGTTGGCCTTGCTGTGGAATTCCAGCAGGGCGACGCCATCGCCCACGTCCAGGAGCGAGGCGTCTTCATTCGATACGACCACCTTGCGGTTGTCTCGCACGTTGAGAGGGGCATGGTGGGGCTTGTCCTGCTTGGCCTTCAGGACGGCCGGCATGGGCAGGTTGAGGGCGGCCAGGCCCTCGCTGACTCGATCCGAACCCAGGGCACGGGCGGCTTCCAAGAGGCCCAGGTCGTAGTTGAAGCCCCACTTGACGGCGTTGTCGACGTCTTCGGCCGTATCGGCCACCTCGCCAACCTTGGACGCGGCGTAGGCGATAGAGCTGAAGACGGTCTTGCGCATGAAGTCGCCTATCGGACCCTGCAACGCGAGCAGGGCCGCCAGGCGGGCTGCGGGGGTCGGCAGCTTGCGGATGTCGTCGACTTCGGCCAGCTTGACCTTACCCCGGTCTTCGTATTCGAGGGTCTTGAGGTTGAGGGTGAGAATGGTGGACTCACCGCCCGCCCCTTTGGCCTTCTTGTAGAAGCCCTGCCCGGTCTTGTCGCCCAGCCACTTCTTCTCGTTGACCAGGGTCTCGAGGATGGCCGGCACCTTGAAGTCCTCCCCGGTGGCCCGTCCGAGGTCCTTGAGCACGGTGAGAAGAATGTCGAGACCGCTCATGTCGGCGGTGCGGAACGTCGCGCTCTTGGGCCGGCCGATGAGGGGCCCGGTCAGGTAGTCTACCACGTCGGGCGAGAGCCCTGCCTGCAGGGCGGCGTCGATGCTCTGGGCCCAGGCGTAGCCCCCCACCCGGTTGGCGGCAAAGCCCGGGACGTCTTTCGCGACGACCACGCCTTTGCCCAGCACGCGGTCGGCAAATTCGGCCATCAGGCGGAGCGCGGCGGGGTCGGTGTCAGGGCCGGGGATGATTTCGAGCAGATGCAGATAGCGCGGCGGGTTGAAGAAGTGGGTGCCGAAGAAGCGGCGGCGGAAGCTTTCCGAACGGCCCTTGACCTGCAGCTTCATGGGAATGCCGCTGGAGTTGCTGGTGATGAGCGTATCTTCTCGCACCAGGCCTTCCAGGCGGGCCCACAATTCTTGCTTGACCTCGAGCTTTTCGAAAGCCGCCTCGACGATCCAGTCGACCTCTTTGACGCGCGAAAGATCGTCGGTGGTGTTGCCGATTTCGATCAGGTGAATGCGTTCCGGCAGCATGAGGGCGGCCGGTTTGCTGTTCTGGATGCGGTCCAGGCCTTTCTTGACGATGGCGTTCTTGTCGGGGCCGTCGGCTGCAACGTCCAATAGCAGGACGGGCACGCCGGCGTTGGCGAGGTGGGCGGCGATGCCACCTCCCATGGTTCCGGCGCCGATGACGGCGACCTTGCGAATGGTTCTCGGCAGCGCGGTGCGGGGCGATGTTTCAAGCATGGCGGGCTCCTTTCGGGGACCGCCATGTTAGTACAGCGCCGGACAAGCTCCTGCCGCGAGGGGTCAGCCGGCGGCGGCCTCGTTGGCCTCGGCTTCGGCCTTGATGGCGGCCACCAGCCCGGTGCCGTCGGCCAGGTAGGCGACGTTCTGCCACGGCACAAACAAGCGGGGCACGGTGGTGGCGATACGATGGCCGACGAGAAGCCCGGCCGACTGGATGTTGAGCAACTGGCCTTCATGGCCGTCATAGCCGAAGTTGCTCAGCGGGGCATGGACGGCCAGGCGGACATAGTCGGGAGCCTGCATGAGGCCCAGGTAGGTGGTCAACTGCTCGTGCAGGGCGGGGGCGTCGGCGACCCGCAGCATGTAAATCAGTTCATCGGCCATGGAAGCCACCTCCTCGGCTGCGCCGATTCCCGATGGGGCCCCCTCGAACCTTCAGGTTCTGGAAGTGCAGGCCGATTTCTGCTATAGATGTTGACCAAGGCGACCGGGGTCGTGAAACGACATGGGACCGGCCGGAGTTCGCCGGAATTCCTGGGAACGGAGAACAGGCATGGCACAGATTTCAGGTTTTGGCAACCTTCCGGAGTATCTGCCTCCGACGACCAGCACCGCCGGCGGCGCCGGCCAGATCTTGCCAAGGTCCGGCTGGCAGGAGAACCCGCAGGGGCTGGAGATGGAGCTCGAAATGGTGCTCATGCTCCTGATGGAACAAGAGATGCAGAGCGGTGGCTTCCCATTCGGAGGGTTTGGCGGCTGTGATCCGACCCCCACCAACCCGTCTCCACCGGTCGTCCAGCCCATGTACGGCGTGGCGGTCAATCCAGGCGGAACCCCGACCGGGGGCGGAACCCCGCCCGTGATCCAACCCATGTACGGCGTCACCGTCAACCCCGGCGGAACCTTGGGGAGTGGCGGGACGACGCCCGTGATTCAGCCCATGTACGGAGTCGCCGTCAATCCCGGAGGCCCCATCCACCCGCCGCCGCTGCAAGCCATGTACGGGGTGATCATGGCGTAGGCCCTTGGCCGTTCAAAGGGCTGTCCGGACTTCGTATGCGGTGTGGGAAATCACGCTGAAGTGCAATCTGGCGTGTTCGCACTGTGGCTCGCGGGCCGGGGACGCCCGAGAGCAGGAGTTGACCACCGAAGAGGCCCTGGACCTCATCCGACAGATGGCCGAGTGTGGCATCACCGAGGTGACCTTGATTGGCGGCGAGGCCTACCTCCGCAAGGACTGGTTGCAACTGGCCGCCGCCATCGTGGCGGCGGGCATGAAGTGCACCATGACGACGGGCGGGTTTGGCCTTTCGGCCACCACCGTTCAGCGCATGAAGGCGGCCGGAATCCACCACGCGTCGGTGTCCGTCGACGGGCTCGAAGAAGTGCACGACCGCTTGCGGGGTCGCCAGGGCTCGTGGAAGGCGTGCTTCCGCACCATGCGGTATTTTCGCGAGCAAGGCTTTCTTTTCGGGGCCAATACGCAGATCAACCGGCTGTCGGCGCCTGAGCTGCCGCTGCTATACGAGCGTTTGCGCGACGCCGGCATCTTTGCGTGGCAGATCCAGTTGACGGTGCCCATGGGCAACGCTGCCGACAATTCCGATATCCTCCTGCAACCGGCCGAGCTGCTCGACCTCTATCCCATGCTGGCTCGTATCGCTCGGCAGTCTATCGAAGACAACATCATGGTCCAGCCGGGCAACAATATCGGATATTACGGCCCCTACGAGCGCTTGCTGCGGGGCCAGGGGGTGAATCCCCGAGCCATCTGGCAGGGCTGCCAGGCGGGTTTGTACGCCATTGGTCTGGAGGCCGACGGCAGCATCAAAGGGTGCCCCTCCCTGCCGACCAAGCCCTACACGGGAGGCAACATTCGCAACCACAAGCTGCGAGACATCCTGGCGACGCCAGAGCTGACGTTCAATACCAACGCGGCGTCGCCGGAGGGCACGGCCCACCTGTGGGGGTTCTGTCAGACCTGCCAGTTCGCCCGACTCTGCCGCGGCGGGTGTAGCTGGACGGCCCACGTCTTTTTCAACAAGCGGGGCAACAACCCATACTGCCACCATCGGGCGCTGCAAAACGCCGGGCGGGGGGTGCGGGAGCGGGTCTTCCTCAAGCGGGCTGCACCGGGCGTGCCGTTCGACCATGGGGAGTTCGAGCTGGTGGAGGAGCCACTGGACGCCCCGTGGCCCGACAACGATCCGCTGCACTTCACGGCGGCGGCCATCCGCTGGCCAGCACCGGTTGCCACGACGCCGTGATTCGCACCGATCTGCGTGGGCTGCATCGCATGCGCCTGGTACTGGCCTGCCTCACTCATTGGGAATCACGGAGAGTGAACCGTCGACCTCCAAGACGATCATGCGAGCCTGTTCGATACGTGAGAGACCCACCGAGCGCAGGGCTTTTTCCAGGTCCTCCGGGGTGATCTCCTCTCGCATGCAAGAGGTTTCGTCCAGGTGGCCGTTGTTGACCAGGACCACGGCATGGCCGGCCAGCACATCGTGCAGACGGGTGTTGCGTGCCGACAGACGGTTGAGGAGCCAGCCCAGGGCAAACAGGGTGGTGGCCGAGGTCAAACCCACCCGCATGTCGCCCGACCCGCTGGTGATGGCGTTCTGCACGCCGTTGGCCACCGCCATCACCATGGCCAGGTCGTAGACGTTCATCTGGCCGAGGTGGCGCTGGCCGGCGACTCGCAAGGCCACCAGGACCCAGGCGAAGATGAGGACCGTGCGCAGGGCGATCTCCCCGACGAAAGCCATGCTACTGAACACGGAGCGCCTTGAAGTGGCGCCGGGTGCGGTGAGTGCGGACGTCGCTCGGAATCATGCTGAGCGTGCCGTCGACTTCCAGGATGCACGTCTTGACCTCGGTGATGCGGTTCATGCCGTGTTCTCGCAAGGCTTCGAGAATTTGCTCCTGGGTGACGTGCTCACGCACCATGGCATCCCGCATGAAGTGGCCGTTGTGGACCAGCAGCACCGGGGTGCCCACCATGGCTTGCTCCAGGCGGGTGGAGCGGGCCAGGATGCGAGTGAAGAGACGGTTGAGCACGATGAGGGTGAAGGCCGAGATCATGCCGCCGGCGACCGTGTTGTCGTCGCCCACCATGGCGTTCTGCACCGAGTTGGCGAGCACGATGATGAGGATGAGATCGTAGATGTTCATCTGTCCCAGCGACCGCTTGCCCGTGATCCGCAGGCCAGCGATCAGGAACAGGTACACGATGGCGGACTTCAGGCTGATGAGCGCCAGACTCTCCAGCCGGTCCAGGGGCAGCAGGGCTTCGAGGGGTGACGGCATATCGGTCCTCTCGTGATGGATAGATTGGCTACCCTGTTCCAGACCAACGGCTCGCTCCTTCTCGTCATCGGCCAGACGGTCGGCATGTACCTGTTTCTGGTCGTGGGCCTGCGAGTGCTGGGCCGACGCCAGATGGCGCAGTTGAATCCTGGGGATCAGCTCGTGTTGCTGCTCCTGGGGAGTGCGGTCGAGACGTCGCTAGTGGCGGGCAACACGAGTCTGGCGGCCGGCCTGGTTTCGTGCGGCACGCTGTTGTGCATGAATGCGGGGTTGAACGCCCTGCTGGTGCGCCACAAGCACTTTCGCCACTGGATGCTGGGGCCGCCCATCCTGGTCGTGCACAATGGCCACTACGTCGATGCGAACCTCAGTCGCCTGAGCCTGACCCAGGCTGACGTCGACCACGCCTTGCGCCGCCATGGATTCGATAAGCCCGACGAGGTCCGCTACGCGGTCATGGAACCGGATGGAGACGTCAACGTGGTGCCGAGAGGTCAATCGAAAGCTTGAGTCTCTTAACTGGGCATTAGCCCCTTCGCACCGCAACCTCACCGGTGGGTCGCAACAGGCCTTGGCCACCATCCGGGAAGGTTGCCAGGGAGAGGCCTGCTGACGGCAGGAAAATTCCACAGAGTCCGAGTAACAGTTCGGCCGAATCGGCTGCCTTTGAGATATCGCTTAGAGGAGTCTCAATTGAAGTTAACGACGCTTTTGTCGATTGTTTTTCTGATTGCGGCGCCGGCCCTCGCCGACCCGAATCTGGTCCAGGACGGCAAGCCCGATCAGTTGCCGGACAAACACCTTGCCCCTCCGATTGCTGACTCGGGGGCCATGGTCTATACCTTGAGCACAGGGTCCAAGGCGCTTTCGGGATGGACGGTCATTTCCAATGATCCCGTCCGATTCTATGACTGGTCGGGCGACCCTGCGGTCAAAGGCCCCTACAACCCGAGCCACATTCCTTCCTTCGGTGGGCAGATGACGAGGGAACACCCTTTCCTCATCGACCTGCATGGGGCCGGTGCTATCGAACAGGAGATTCCGACGGTGCCAGGGCGGACGTATCGTTTGAACTTCGGCATGGGTTCGCAAAATCACAGCACGGTGGTGGTCAACCTGGGCGACGACCCCGCCAATACGGCCTCGTTTACCGTGCAGCCCAATGCCCGTGCGAGGAATTTTACCGCGACCTTCACCGCATCCAGAGCCTGAGCCCGACCGCGGACGGTGCGGACGCCGTCGTCGACGTTTTTCTGCGAGTCAACGACCCCGAGGGCAGCAGAAAGAGAATCGTGCACCAGTCCAGGACCCAAGACGTCTGGGTCAAGCAAGGAGATGCTTGGCTGTTGAAATCTCGCACCGAACAGGCGGCCATCGACAGGCCGGAGACCCGCTGACAGCGCCTATTTCTAACACCACCCGTTGGTGATAAACCCCACCAAGGGGTGGTGTTAACGCGGCACTTAGCCGGACGCCGAGTCGCCCGCCTCAACCGTGGCGAGCTGTGGTAAACCAGGGAGGAAGCGCATTTCTTCCGAACATGACGGTGATGGAAAGAGTCGTGAAAAGAGCCGCCCTGACGGCATTGGACGAGGTCCAGGAAAACCTGCGCTTCTGGCTGTCCCGCCCAGCGGAGGAGAGAGTGGCGGCTGTCGAAGTGCTGCGGAGCCAGGCTTATGAGCGAGATCCACCCCGACTTCAAAGAGTTGCTGTCGTTGTTCAACACCCGTGGGGTTGAATACGTCATAGTCGGTGCTTTTGCGCTGGCTCACCACGGCGCGCCCCGGTACACCGGCGACCTGGACATTCTCGTCCAACCAGACCGTGAGAATGCCCGTAACATCCTCGAGGCCCTCCGACAGTTTGGCTTTGGTTCGGTCGGCCTGACGGAGGCTGATTTCGAATTGCCGGATCGAGTCGTCCAACTGGGCTACCCGCCTGTTCGCGTTGACCTCATCACGAGCATCTCAGGGGTCGGATGGATGGAAGCCAGACAGGGGGCAGTCGCCGGAAGGCTCGGTGACGTTCCGGTTCGTTTTCTGGGCCGAGCCGAGTTGAT
>DASYBA010000837.1:0-6418 GCA_036501005.1 Candidatus Xenobia bacterium
GAGCGCGCCCCCAGGAGATGGTAGTTCTTGTTGAGGAGAAAGGTCTGGCCTTGACCGTCCCCCTCCACCACGGTCAACGCCAGCCCTCCTGTGTCGACCCAGTTCTCGGTATCGCGCACGTCGCCGACCACGCCCATGGCCGAGCGAATGACCGGGTTGTTGGGTCGAACCAGGGGCCGGCGGTGCAGCCGGAACCCCAGGTGGCCACTCTTCACGTGCTGGCCGCTCCGCAGCAGGGCGGTCTTTTCCGGGTGGTGATCGATGAGGGTGGGGTTGGTGGCACTGTCGACGTGCACCAGGTCGTAGGTCTGCTCGCGGGCATCCCACCACAGCAAGGCCTGCCGCCGAGAGACGCTGCGGTCGGCAAAGAGGAGCCAGCCGGCCCGCTTCTCTCCGGGCACCTCTTCGCGGCCGATGAGCAGCAGACCCGAGTCCAGGGGAATGGTCTTGCCCCTTTCCTGGCCATCTTCGATGAGGATCTCGTAGCCCGAGTCCAAAAGCGGCGTCCAACGGATAGGTTCTACGGCATCCTGCGACACCCCGGTGCCGGC
This sequence comes from Candidatus Xenobia bacterium, assembly GCA_036501005.1. Lineage (GTDB taxonomy): Bacteria > Vulcanimicrobiota > Xenobia > RGZZ01 > DASYBA01 > DASYBA01. The sequence continues at coordinate 552 of DASYBA010000837.1, forward strand.
GTGGATGCCCATCATGGTTCCGACGTAGGTCTGTAGTCGATAGTTCATCGGCCGCGCCGGACGGCCTTCAACGGCTGGACTCCGGCTCCTCGGAGGGTGCCGGAATCGCCTCGAATTCGATACGACACTCTACCCGACCTCGGGCGGGCACCTCAATGCGATCCTTGCCGGAGTTCAGGGTGAACCGCCGGCCAGACCAAGGTTCGAGACACACGAAGGGACGGTCGCGCAACGACCACAGCACCAGGTACTTGAAAGTCTCATCATAAGTCAGCCGCACCCCGACCTGACGGACCCGGTCGAAGATGGCGGCCTGCCGCTCGTTGACATCGAGAAAGACGATGTCGATGACGTCTTGATCCCAGTCGAGGGACCCGGCAAAGGGGTGTTCTCCGCCATCGGCCGTGTCTTGATAACGGGTGGCGGGGATGGTCAGGGAGAGCCGTTGCTTGTCGGCCACCTGGAAATAGGGGTGGAATCCGATATGCATGGGCATGGCCACGTCGGAGCCATTTTCGTAGACCTGGGAAATGGTCAGGCGTGACCCTATCAGACGGTAGGTGAAGCGGAGCTTGAACTCCCACGGGTAGACCCGACGGGTCTCCTCGTTGGCGGTCAGCTCGAGGGTGATCCAGGCGCCGTCGTCGGTGCCGCGCTCCGCCACCTGCCAGGGCAGGAGTCGTGCGAAGCCGTGCTGGCGCATCTGGTAGGCCTTGCCGCCGAAGTCGATGTGGTCGTCTTGCAAGGGACCGGCGATGGGGAAGAGGATGGGGTTGCCTCCCCTCACGTTCTGCTTCGGGTCGGCAAAGGTCTCGTGATCGAGATAGAAGAGATCCTGGCCACCCACTGAGAAGGCGGTGGCCATGCCCCCTCGGGCCGGGGTGACTCGGACGAGGCTGCCGGCCTCGTGGTCGAGGAGTTCAAAAACATCCCAGGTGTCGTGTTGATGCCGGATTTCGTAGGAGCGATCTGCCGTGCGAATGGGAGGACCTCCAAAAAAGCGTTCGGCAGATTTCGGGAGACGGTCTCGGCTTCCTGCCCCGGGGCCTTTCGACACAACGCTATCGCAGGGTTTCAAGGCCGGCCGGCAAAACTGATGTTGAGTGAATATCCTGGCGGTGGACGACGATCCGGTGTTCCTCTCGCTGTTGTTGGACATCCTGGCTGGCGAGGGGCACCAGGCTGCCACGGCATCGGATGGGGAGGAGGGCTGGGAGCGGTTCCAGACGGCCGACTACGACCTGGTCCTGTGCGACTGGATGATGCCCCGGCTGTCGGGGCCGTCCCTTTGCCGCCGCCTCCGGCAAATGGCCCGGGAGCACTACCCCTACGTCATTCTCATCACGACGGAGAGCGGGCGCACCCACTACCTGGAAGGCATGGACGCCGGGGCCGACGACTTTCTGGCCAAGCCGGTCGACGTCGAGCTTTTGATCGCGCGCCTGCGGGTGGCGCAGCGCATTCTCGGCCTGCACCACCGGGTGCAACGTCTCGAAGGCATGCTCCGCATCTGCTGCTACTGCAAGCGCATCAACGAGGGAGAAGACACCTGGACGGGCATGGAGTCTTATATCAGCCGGCGCAGTGAGGCCACTTTCTCGCACGGCATCTGCGAGGCGTGCTACCAGACCCACGTCCTTCCTCAGTTGGAAGGGACCTGAACGCCGCTGGCCAGAATACCCTCGTTTCAATTCGGAGGACACATGGACGAGCAAGCAAACCCGTACGACTTCCAGGAACTGGAGCCCCGCTGGCAGGCTCGATGGGAAGCCGAGAAGACCTTCCGGACACCGGATGATTCGCCCAGGCCCAAGCACTATTGCCTGGAGATGTTCCCCTACCCGTCGGGGTCCGGCCTGCACGTCGGGCATCTGAAAAACTACGTCCCGGTCGATGCCTACTGCCGCTACAAGCACATGAAGGGCTTCAACGTGCTGCACCCCATGGGCTGGGACGCGTTTGGCCAGCCCGCCGAGAACGAGGCCATCAAGCGGGGCCGGAATCCGAAAGAGATGGTGCCCGAGTACGCCGCCAACTACAAGCGCACGCTGCAGAAGGTCGGCTGCGCCTACGACTGGGATCGGGAGATCAATTCCAGCGAGCCGGAGTATTATCACTGGACCCAGTGGATTTTCCAGTTGCTGTTTGAACGGGGCCTGGCGTATCGAGACACGGCGGCCATCAACTGGTGCCCATCATGCAAGACGGGGCTGGCCAACGAGGAGGTCAAGGAAGGGCGCTGCTGGCGGTGCAGCACGCCTATCGAAAAGCGTCCCATGCCGCAGTGGTTCTTCCGCATCACGGCGTATGCGGGGCGACTGCTGACCGATCTGGACAAGATCGACTGGCCGGACGGCGTCAAGGAGATGCAACGGGACTGGATCGGCCGCAGCGAGGGGGCGGAGGTCGATTTCGGCATAGCGGGCGGAGCGATCCGGGTCTTTACGACCCGACCGGATACGCTGTTCGGGGCGACGTTCATGGTCCTGGCTCCGGAACACCCACTGGTAGAGGGGTTGGTCACCGCCGAGCAGCGGCATGCCGTCGATGCGTATCGGAAGAAGGCGGCGCAGCAGACGGATATCGACCGGATGAACGCTGAGCGCGTCAAGACGGGCGTGTTCACGGGTGCGTATGCGGTGAACCCCGTCAATCAAGAGAAGATCCCCATCTGGGTGGCCGACTACGTGTTGATGGGGTATGGTACCGGAGCCATCATGGCGGTACCGGCGCATGACCAGCGAGATTTTGAGTTTGCCCGGAAGTACGGGCTCCAGATTCGGATGGTCTATCGCATGGAGGGCGGGCCGGTAGCTCCCGAGGCCATGACGCAGGCGTTGCCGCACGACGGGGTCGTCGTGAATTCGGGCAAGTTCGACGGGTTGCCGAACACCGAATCGACCATCCAGGCCTTTATCGCCTGGCTGGAAGAGAAAGGCGTGGGGAGGGGCAAGGTCAACTATCGGCTGCGAGACTGGTTGATCAGCCGACAGCGGTATTGGGGCTGTCCCATCCCCATCATTCATTGTGACCAGGACGGGATGCTGGCGGCGCCGCTGCCGGTCTTGCTCCCGGACGTCGTGAACTACGAGCCGACCGGGACCGGAGAGTCGCCGCTGGCCAGTATTCCGGACTTCGTCAATACGACGTGCCCGAAGTGCGGGGGGCCGGCTCGGCGAGAGACGGATACGATGGGCGGCTACGCGTGCTCGTCGTGGTATCCGATGCGGTATGCTGATCCGCATAATGCCAAGGCGTTTGCTTCTCGAGAGAAGGTCGACAAGTGGATGCCGGTGGATCTGTACGTCGGGGGGACGGAGCACGCCCGCAGCCACCTGTTGTATGCTCGGTTCTGGACCAAGGTGTTGTATGATGCGGGGTATGTCGGGATTGAGGAGCCGTTCACGGCGTTGAGGAACCAGGGCTCCATGTTGGCGTATACGCCGGGGCGCAAGCCGAAGGCTGGGGAGTTGGGTGAGGGGGAGGCTGACGACGAGACCCTCGTTGATTGGATCCTGCTCAAACCAGAGGAACGGGACACGTTTCCGAAGGATGACATTGTGTGGCGTTGGGCGCGGATGTCGAAGTCGAAGTACAACGCGGTCACGCCCGACGACATGGCATCTCGGTTCGGGGCGGACAGCCTGCGGTTGTACGAGATGTTCGTGGCGCCGTTCGAAGACAACGTCCAGTGGAGTGAAGAGGGGATCACGGGCTCGTTCAAATGGGCGAACCGCGTGTGGCGCTGGGCGGTGGCGGCTTTGCCGTCGTGGGTTTCCGGATGGCGTGCGATCTCCTCCGATAACGTGGATGGGGCTCGCAAGATCCGCCGTACGTTGCACCAGACGTTGAAGAAAGTCGGCGGGGACGTCGAGGGCTTCCGCTTCAACACGGCGATATCTGCCATGCATAGCCTGGTGAATGACGTCTATGCGTGGCGGCCGCTGGAGACGCTCAAGGGACCGGATGCGCAGGTCTCCGAGGTATTGGAATTGCTGGTGCTGATGCTGGCGCCCTTTGCCCCCCACATGGCGGAAGAGCTGTGGTCCCGCATGGGACAGCCGTTCTCGGTCTACGATGCGTCGTGGCCTGCGGTGGACGAGAAGGCTGCCGCGGAGGATGAGATCACCTACGTCATCCAGATCAACAGCAAGGTGCGAGACCGCATTGTGGTGCCGATCGATACGCCGGTCGACAGCATCAAGGCCAAGGTGCTGCACAGCGCCAAAGTGCAGGAGTTGCTGGCTAACCGGACCGTCCGCAATGTGGTGGTGGTGCCGCACAAGCTGGTCAACATCATCGTCTGATGGCTAGACGTTCGCAAATCGTCATCAGCAAGGTGTATACCCGGACGGGTGACAAGGGCACAACCGGCCTGGTCGGGGGAGCTCGGGTGCCCAAGGACGACCCCCGTATCGAAGCCTACGGCACGGTCGATGAGCTGAACGCGGTGCTGGGCATGGCCGTCATGACGGCGATCGACCCACTGCGGGCCACACTTTTGCGAATCCAAAACGAGCTTTTCGATCTGGGCAGCGAACTGGCGACGCCGGTAGAGGCCTTCGCGGTCGGCATGCCGTCTGTCGAAGACACGCAGATCCGCTGGATGGAACAGCAGATGGACGAGATGAACAAAGGGTTGGAGCCCTTGAAGAGTTTCGTTTTGCCCGGGGGCGGCCCGACCGGCGCGGTGTTGCATTTGGCGAGGACGGTCTGTCGGCGGGCGGAGCGGGAGGTGCTGCGGTTGTCCCGCCTGGAGAAGTTGCGTCCGCAGCCGCTGAAGTATCTCAACCGCCTGTCGGACCTGCTGTTTGTGATGTCACGGCAGGCCGCCCGGCAGGAAGGCCACCCCGAGACCCTATGGCAACCCGTCGCTACGCGTTCCTGATCCTTTGCCTCCTGCTGTCGTGCGGGGCATGGGCTGAGACGGCTCCCCCCGACTTTCACATGATCTACGAGTACGACAGTGGGCAGCGAGTGCCCACCCCGTATCGGTTTCGAGTGACCCTGGACCCGGGGCACGGGGTCTACACCCGCTGGGACTCCCAAGGCCAGAAGACGCGCGAGACGAATTTTCCGTTGACGGGGGGAGAGGAAGAGGGCATCTACCAGGTGGCAGTCTCCACCCAGTACTTCGCGCTCACGGGGGGGGTGCCCGCCGCCACGTTGGACTCGCCGTCGCAGTGGATCGCCCTCACGGCCGGCCATCGGTCGCTGACAGTGTGGGCCCAGACGTCCGGCAACCGGGTGCCCGCGGCGCTGGAGGCACTGTCCCGTCGTGTGCGAGACCTGCTCTCCACTCAGGTGTACGACTGGCAGATGACGCCGGGGGCGCCGCACAGCGGCCTGAACAGCCCCTTCACGCCTTTGACGATCGACGTGCTGCATGGCGAGGTGGGACGCTGCCACCTGGGCGATCCGCCCGAAGCTGTGGAGGCGGTGTGGGGGCACGGCAGCAGCGCGGTGGCGGCGCATTCGGCGCGCGGCAAATCCACCGACTACTACCACCCAGGGGAGCCCAACAGCAGCCTGCTGACGGCGGAGTATGTCGACGGGCGAGCCCGGGCCTTGCGGCTCAACGTCAGTACCCCGACGGGTCGGCAACTGGTGGGTTCGATAGAGGTCTTGAATGGGGGCAAGAACCTCGCGTGCGACGTTCGAACGACCCCCGACAGCGTGCTGGCAGCGTTGGGGGCGCCGACGGTGAAGAACGTGGGCAAGAACGGGACGGGCACGCTGCAGTATGGGCGGCTGGTGATGTACTTCTACGAGGGCGGGCTGCGGTGGATGGAGCTGGCGGGAACGATGGAGAACGTGGGCCAGGCGTTTCCGGGCGACATGCCGGGGGACTTGCAGGTGTGCTACTG
>DASYBA010000838.1:0-7942 GCA_036501005.1 Candidatus Xenobia bacterium
CGGGACGCTCCATCCAGCGGGGGTGCGGCAGGCCGACGACCGCGGCCTCCAACACCTTCGGATGCGCCATGATGGCGTTCTCCAGCTCAACCGATGAGATCCACTCGCCGCCCGACTTGATGACGTCCTTCGTGCGGTCGACAATCGACACGCAGCCATCTGGCGATATCGACGCGACGTCTCCCGTCCGAAACCAGCCATCGGCCGTCACCCGCCCCGCATCCGCGTCGTTGTGGTAGCCGGCGGCCACCCACGGGCCCCGGACCTCCAGCTCCCCAAAGGCGACGCCATCCCACGGCAACGCAACACCGGTCTCGGGGTGTGCAATGCGCAGCTCCACGCCAGGCGATGGCATACCTTGGCTCAGGCGCACCTTGAACTCGTCCTCTCCAACATGCCAGCTTCGGGGGTTCGCCAGCGTGCCCATGGGCGACGTCTCCGTCATGCCCCAAGCGTGAACCAGGCGGAGTCCCACCCGATCCATCCGCTCCATGAGGCGCCTTGGAATCGCCGACCCACCGCACAACACCGACCTCACATCCGATAGAACCTGGCCACTTTTTTCCAGCAGCTCCACCGCGCTCATCCAGATGGTCGGAACCCCGGCCATGACGGTAGCGCGTTCATCGGCTGCCAGTTTCAAGACCGTGGGGGCGTCGCCCATCTGGCGGTGGGGCAGCACCATGCGAGCGCCCGCCATGCCGCACGCGTACGGCATGCCCCAGCAGTTGGCGTGAAACATGGGCACGACGGGCAACACCGTATCGGATTCCCGCATGCCGACGCTGTCGACCTGCAGCAATCCCATGGTGTGCAGGAAGTTGGAGCGGTGAGAGTAGACCACGCCTTTGGGGTTCTCCGTCGTGCCCGACGTGTAGCACATGGCCGCAGCGCTTCGCTCGTCCACCGTCGGCCAGTCGAACGTATCGGATTCCGCTGCCAGCAGCGCTTCGTAGTCGAGCATGCCAGCAGGTACCGGGCTGCCCGGCTCGTCCATGACGACGACATGTTGCACCGACGGCATCCGTCCCTCGAGTTGCCGCACAATGGGGAGAAGCGATACGTCGACCACCAGCACCTGATCGCCCGCATCTCGCATGATGTATTCCAGGTGATCCGCGGTCAGGCGCAGGTTGAGCGTATGCACGACCGCCCCCATGCACGGCACGCCGTAGTACAGCTCGACATGGCGATAGCCGTTCCAGGCCAGGGTCGCCACCCGATCACCGGGCCCGACCCCCAGCCGTTGCAAGGCTCGAGCCAGTCGCCGCAAGCGGACGGTAAATTCGGCGAACGTGTACCGGTGGCACGCGCCCGGTTGCCACGTCACGATCTCCTTGGCCCCGAAGAGCCGCTCCATGCGCCACAGAATGTGGTGCAACGTGAGCGGAAAGTCTTGCATCAAGCCTTTCATGGTCCCTCCCCCTGTAGGTGGACCTGCAAGCGCCACCAGGCCCCGACCTCCCCGGCTGCGTTGCGGTATCGAATCCGCCGCGGGCGGGGTTCAGACGGAGGCTGTGCGGCGGGGGAACTTGGGGCGCAGGCGGCCGTGTAGTTCCGTCAGTCGATAAAGGCGGTCGGCCAGCGACTCGGTCAACTCATCCCAGTCGAAACGCCAGCGCCACCAGATGTCCCGATCGTCGCTGGGAAAGTTCATGCGGCCCTGCTCCGCCTGCCCGAGCAGGTCCTGCAGCGGGTACAGGGCCATCTGCGCCACCGAGGCCGACACCTCGCGGATGAACATCCACGAGACGATGTTGTCGAAATCGCCTTGCGACATGGTCGACACGCCGTTGTAGGTGAAGTACTCGCAGACCGCTTCTCGGCACGACTCGGTCTCGCCTCGATACCACCCTCTGGTCGTGTTGTTGTCGTGGGTGCCGGTGTAGGCCACCGTGTTGCGCACGTAGTTGAACGGCAGGAAGGCTTCCACCGACCCGGAGCTGGAGAACGCAAACTGCAGAATGCGCATGCCCGGAAACCCGAACCCATCTCGCAACGCATGCACGTCGGGGGTGATCAAGCCGAGGTCCTCCGCGATCACCGGGAGCGTCCCCAGGGCCTGCTTGAGGGCGGTGAAAAGGGCGTTGCCGGGCACGGGCACCCACTGTCCATACTCGGCCGTCGGGCTGCCGTACGGCACTTCCCAGCAGGCGGCAAACCCCCGGAAGTGGTCGATCCGCACGAAGTCGACCAGGTCCATCATGTGCTGGAGCCGTTCGGCCCACCATGAAAAATCGGTGTGGCCGAGGGCCTCCCAGTTATAGAGTGGCGTGCCCCACAACTGCCCGGTGGGGCTGAAGTAGTCCGGCGGCACGCCCGACACCACGGTCGGGTTGAGCCCCGCATCCAGCTTGAAGAACTCGGGGTGGCTCCAGACGTCGGCCGAATCGTAAGCAACGAAGATGGGAATGTCGCCGATCAGCCGCACGTGCTTCTGGCGGCAATACTCGCGCAGCCCGTCCCACTGCTGGAAGAAGATGAACTGGAGGAAACAGTGCTTCTCGATGGCCTCGGCATGCTTGGCCCGGGCGTCTCGGAGGGCCGACGCATCCCGCTTGGCCAGGGGGGGATCCCAGGTGTGCCACACCCGGCTCTCGTCGACGTCTTTCAAGGCGCGGAAGAGCGCGTAGTCGGGCAGCCAATGCCCGTGCAAGCCCTTGAAGGCCTCGAAGTCGGCGTTCAAGCGGGCAAACGGGCCGCCCCGCCCGTCCCGGAACGTCGCCCAGGCGGCTGACAGCAACTCCATCTTGAAGGGGATGACCGCGCCAAAGTCCACCGTGTCGTTCGGCAGGCCACCGTCCACCCGCGGCAGGAGTCCCTGCTCGGCCAGGAGCTCCGGGCTGATCATCAGCACGTTGCCGGCAAAGGCGGAGGGCGCGGAGTACGGCGAGTTCAAGGGGCCGGCCGGCCCGATGGGCAGCATTTGCCAGAGCGTCTGCCCGCTGCGGGCGAGGAAGTCGACGAACCCTCTTGCCGCGGGGCCCAGGTCGCCAATGCCGTAGGGCCCGGGAAGCGAAGTCGGATGAAGCAGGATGCCGCTGGATCGAGGAATATTCACGGGCCGCCAATTCGGCCGACCTCCTAGGAGTCCCTGTCCCGCTGCACAAACATGGGAGGCGACAACATCAAGGGGGTGAGCCACTCATGGGCAGACCGCAGCCATCGCAGGCCAATATCGACAAGATGTGGGCCTACTTCAACAAATTTGCCGACAAGAGCGGCACCTCCGCGCATCCCGACAAGGAGATCACCGAAAACGTGGTCGTCGGCCTGGCCGCCAACATCGAGGAGGTCGGGCGCCCGCTCTGCCCGTGCAACTTCTACCCCGACAAGAAGGCCGAAGTCACCAAGCGGGAGTGGATCTGCGCCTGCGACGAGATGCAGATCTTCAAGTACTGCCACTGTTTCTTCTTCGTGGCCCCAGATGGCATGCCCATCACCGAGCATCTGCCCGAGTGGCACGAAGGGCGGCGCTCCTACGGCCTGGTCAAAGACCCCACCCCCGAGAAGGGACGGGCCATGCGCCACAAAGCCGACGACTGGATCAAAGAACACAAGCCGCCGGAGGTCGAGGGATGACGCAGGCTACCAGCACGTTTCGCTTTCCCTTGCTGATCGACAACGAGCGCCAGGAAGGCGCCGAATGGAAGTCCATTCTCAGTCCGTTCGACGGGCGCGCGGTGTCGCAAGTCGCCTTCGGCAGTGCCGCCGACCTCGATCGAGCCATCGCCGCCGCGGAAAAGGCCTTCCACACCTGGAAGAACAGCAGCCGCTTCGACCGTGCCAGCCTGCTGCGGGACATGGCCGTGCGCATCAAGGCCCGCCGCCAGGAATTCGTCGATTGCATCGTCGAGGAAGGCGGCAAGCCCCGCACCTTTGCCTCCGCCGAGGTGGAACGGTGCCTGTCGACGTTCACCGCGGCCGCCGAAGAGGCCCGCCGCCAGCACGGTGAGGAGATTCCGCTCGACCTGGAGGCCCGCACCAAGCGTTATTTTGGCTTGACGGTCCGGCGTCCGCTAGGCGTCATCGCGGCTGTCACGCCGTTCAATTTTCCGGTCAACCTGGTGGCGCATAAACTGGCGCCGGCCCTGGCCACCGGCAACACCATGGTGATCAAGCCCGCCTCCCAGACGCCGAGCGGGGCGCATCTGCTGGCCGAGGTCGCCGTCGAATGCGGTGTTCCCCCGGGGGTGGTCAACGTCGTGCCGTGCAACCGCCAGGTCGGCAATGCCCTGGCCACCGACCCCCGCATTCGCATGCTGAGCTTCACGGGCAGCTCGGACGTCGGCTGGGCTTTGCAGCGGCAGGCGGTGCGCAAGCGAGTGGTGCTGGAGCTGGGGGGCAACGCGGCCGTCGTCGTGCACAGCGATGCGAACCTGGAAACGGCCGTGCAGCGGTGCGTGGCGGGCGGCTTTGGGCAGGCTGGACAGTCCTGTATCTCGGTCCAGCGGATTCTGGTGCAAAGGGACATCTACGAGAGCTTCCTGGCGCGGCTGACCGAAGCGGCCCAAGCGTGCCCCAGCGGCGATCCCCGGGAAGACAAGGTGGTCGTAGGTCCCGTCATCGACCGGGCGTCGGCCGAACGGCTGGAAGCGTGGGTGGGGGAGGCCAAGGCCGCGGGCGCCAAGGTCATGTGCGGCGGCACCCGCAAAGGCTCCGTCTTCGAGGCCACCGTATTGGCGAACACCACCCGGGACATGAAAGTCAACTCGGAGGAAGTGTTCGGTCCGGTGGTGACCGTCACGCCCTACGAGCGCTTCGAAGACGCGCTGGCCCAGGTCAACGACTCGGCCTTCGGACTGCAAGCCGGCGTCTTCACCCAGGACATCAAGCGGGCCTGGCAGGCGCTCAACGAACTGGAAGTCGGCGGCGTCCTGGTCAACGACGTGCCGACCCAGCGAGTCGACACGCAGCCGTACGGCGGCGTGAAAGACTCGGGTCTGGGCCGTGAGGGCCTGCGTTACGCCATGGACGAGATGACCGAGATCCGCATCCTCATGCTGAACCTGGCCTGAGTCTCCCGCATGGAAATTGCCTTGATGGTAGAGGGGCACGAAGGCCTCACGTGGCCCCTCTGGTCCAAGCTGGCCCACACGGCAGAGCGGTTGGGGTTCAACGGGTTGTTCCGCTCGGACCACTACACCGCCCCGAGCCCTCCAGACCTGGCCAACCTGGAGCTGTGGGTCTCCCTCACGTGGCTGGCCAGCCACACCCAGCGCTTGTGGTTTGGCCCCCTGGTGTCTCCGGTTTCCTTTCGTGAGCCCGCCATGACCGCGCGCATGGCCACGGCCGTGGCGGATCTATCGGAAGGTCGCCTGATCCTGGGGCTGGGCGCGGGCTGGCAGGAGCGCGAACACGCCCATTACGGATTCTCGCTGCTGGCGCCCAAGCCTCGCTTCCAACGGTTTGCTGAAGCTCTGGACGTCATTCGACTGCTATTCACGTCGGAGGAGCCTTTCGACTTCGAGGGCGAGTTCTATCGCTTGCACGACGTCGTGTTGCGTCCTCTGCCCAGCCATCGCATTCCCATTCTCATCGGCGGCAACGGGGTACAACTGACGCTACCGTTGGTGGCACGGCACGCCGACGTATGGAATGCAGTCAATATCACCCCCGCCGATTTTCGAGACCTGAATGCAAAGCTGGACGGCTTGCTACAGAGCCAGGGCCGCCCTGCCCGCAGCGTGCAACGAACCCTCATGCAAGACGTCATCTGCGCGCTTCGCCCGGAGGAGGTCGAGCGGGCCGCCGAGGGCCGCGACAAACCCGTGGACGTGCTGAAGGCCCGGGGAGCCATCGTCGGCACACCAGACCAGCTTGCGCCTCAGGTCGATGCGTATCGCATGGCGGGCGTGGAACGCCTGGTGCTGCGCTGGCGCCAGGTGGAGGACGTTGGCAGCCTCGAGGGGCTGGCCCGCGCGATTCTTTAGCGCTGAGTCTGGCGGAAAAACTCCATCAGCGAGTCGATAGGGGGCGGTAGTCCTGTTCCCTCCACCACCGCTGTGAAGAAGTCGTCCTGGCGAGCCTCCGTGCAGACCTCCGCGAGCTTGCGGGTAAAGGTTCGCAGGTTGATTTCGGCGGCGTAGCCTGCCTCCGGCCCCAGTGACTGCCGGAAGTTGAACGAGGTGTTGATGAGGAACCACACCTCTGCGACGCCGGTCACCCGCATGCCCAGGGCGTACTGGATTTCCTCCTTGGTCTGGGGGCCTTCCTTGCCCTTGCTCTTGCCGCCCACGGACATGGGAATGCCGGTGACCGCCGTCAAAGCCAGGCTGCCCACCACCTTGATGGCGGCCCCGCCGGCGCCCTTGCCGCCCGTCACCTTGGTGTGTTCGCGGCGAATGCGAGCGCCATGCAGGCTTTGCACGTTCATCGCCGGCACGTCACATTCGCCGCCGGGGTCGATGGCGATCTTGAGGCTGGCCTCTCCGAAACGCACGGTGATGAGCCGGGCGTTGGCGGGAAACGTTGCTTCGTCTATCATCGGGTGGAAGCGACCGGCACGTCGTAGGTGTGGCCGTTGACCGTGATCGTCCCTGCGACGGGCCCGTACATCTTGGGCGGCGGCACGCCGATGGTGTGGCTTGGGTTGTAGACGACCCGCCGGCGGTGAGGGGGATGCCAGTAGTGAGCAGCCCCGTGGTGGCGGTGCCGGCGGCCTTCCCACGCCCCGCGTCGGGGTGCTCCCCAGGCGCCCAGCATGGTCAGTCCGATCAAGAGGCCCACCCACACCTGGCGCATGTCGTTGATTTCTGGAGCTGACCCCGTGTCGCCCTGCTTTTGGCCTCGAGGCCGACTAGACTGGCCTCGCGCCCGATACGATTCGATAAGGCGATCTGAGATGATGGAGCGGGGGAGAAAGAGAGCGCCATACCGATGCGGATGCTCATTTTGTGTTGCCTGGTCGTCCTGCTCTCATGCCCGGCGCCGGCGGCGGAGAAGCAGATATGTTGTTTAACCACTCCGAGCCAGCCCGTGGCCAACAAGGTGGTCGCCAGCCTCGTTTTCTACGGCTGTGCGCCCCAACTGCTCAAGAATGACGACGGCGGCTACCAGGTGTGGGTGCTCGAAGCCCAGGCCTCGCAGGCCGGGGTCATCACCCAGAGCGTCATGGACACGCTCCAGCCCGACGACGCGGGTGTGCGAGCCGCCGGCGGAGGGTGCGGAGGATTGTAGGGCTCGGCCAGAAAAGTCCTACGGTCCTCGGCCTTGACGGGCCGGCCCGGGTCGGTAATAACTGTCGAGCGGACGTGCAATTGTGATAACCCCTCCTCGGCAAAGCCTGCAATTTGCCAGGACCGCAGCGGTTCTGTCTTCCCTCGCGGCCTCTCGAGGCGATGCGCCCGGTCCGACCGATATCGCCACCATCTCTGCTCCCAAAGAGACGCCCCGCACGCCCATGCGCCGCCTGCTTCGAGCCGGCCGCAACGTGATCCTCGGGGCCATGGCGGGTAGCTCGATTCTCGGCGCCATCGGCGTCGCGCACAACTACGACGCCCTGACGAACATGTCGGCCTCCAACCCGGTCGAGACCGTCACGCTGGTGACGTCGAAAATCGCCCCGCCCGAGCCCCAGAAGACTCCGATCATGAGCCCGACCGCGGCTCGCCAGCTTTTTGCCACGCTGACCCACAACCCCGACGTGCAGAAAGTGATGGCGGCCCAGGTGACCCGGCTGCAAGCGCAGGTCCAGGAGCGCATGAACTCGCTGCCGGCCTTCCAGCAGACCCAGCTCATGGATGTCACCGCCCCGCTGCCGACCGGCCAGGGCGCGCTGCTGCAGGTCGGTTCCGTTCCCCTGCCCTCGATGGGCGTGCACGACCTCCAGTCGGAGTCGATTCCGATGGTGGTCAACGCCGCCGCGAAACTCGGTTCGCTCCCCGCCCGCATTGCGATGCAGCCCGTGCAGGTGGCGGATCCTGGCCCGGGCCCGAACGGC
>DASYBA010000839.1:0-4729 GCA_036501005.1 Candidatus Xenobia bacterium
GTCGTCCTGATTGCCGTGGTCGGCGCTTTGTTGGCCGTGCTGCTGTATAACTTCACCGCCGTCGCCGGCTGGATGAGGGGGCCGGACGCCTACCGCCTCGCGGCGGAGACCAAGGCGCCTGATTTTACCTGGGGCAGCCCGTCCCACACCCTGCCGGACACCCTGGGCCCCAAAGGCCTGGTGTTGCTCTTCGTCTCGTCCACCTGTCCATGCTCCAATGCCTACACCGACCGGCTGATGGGATTGATGACTCGCTTCCAGGCACAGGGGCTGCCGTTCCTGTGGATCAACGAAGACAAGATCAAGCTGCTCGACCAGCATCCCTCGGTGCCCCTCCAGGTCGCCCTCCATCAAATGGAAAAATACGGGGTGCACGTCACGACCGTACAGGATACCCACGATCGCATCGCCCTCCGCTACGGCATCAAGGTAACGCCCGAGGCCGTGGTGCTCGATCACGAAGGCTACATCCGCTATCACGGCCGCGTCGACGACAGTCAGGACCCGGCCCGGGTCAGCAGTCATGAACTGCAGGATGCCATGGAGGCCCTGGTGGCGGGCCGAGCCATCGCCGTGCAGGAGACCAAGGCTGTGGGCTGCTTCATCGTAGACGATCACTAGCGACCCGGTTTCAGGATGCGGCCCTGTTCGAGGAGCTGGGTCAACTGGACCGAGCTGAGCGGCCGGCTGTAGAGAAAGCCCTGGACGGCGTCGCACCCCTCCCCGCGGAGGAAGTCCAGTTCATCCCGGGTCTCGACGCCTTCCGCCACCACTTCCATCTTGAGGCTGTGGGCCATGGAGATGATGGCTCGGGTAATGGCCGCATCCTCGGTGTCGGCGGTCGTTCCCCGCACGAAGCTTTGATCCAGCTTCAGCGACGTAATGGGGAACATCTTGAGACACCCGAGGCTGGAGTAGCCGGTGCCGAAGTCGTCGATAGACAGGCTCACGCCCAGGGCGCGCAGCGCCCGCAGCATCTGCAGGCTGGCTTCCAGGCTCTTCATGGCCGTGCTCTCGGTGATCTCGAGGGTGAGCCAGGTGGCTGCCAGACCAGAGCCGGAGAGCGCCCGAGCCACCGTGTCGTGGAGGGTGGGCTGGTGAAACTGGCGGGCCGAGACGTTCACCATGACGTGCAGCTCGCCATAGCCTTGCTCGTGCCACCGCTTGTTCTGCGTGCACGCCTCTTGCAGCACCCATTCTCCAATGCTGACAATGAGACCGGTCTCCTCCGCCAGCGGGATGAATTCGGCCGGCGACACCATGCCACGCTGCGGATGGTTCCACCGGAGGAGGGCCTCGGCGCCGATGATGTAGCCGGACTCGAGAGAGACGACCGGCTGGTAGTGCAAGATGAACTCCTCGTGTTCCAGCGCCTTCCACAGGTCTGACTCGAGGCGCAGCATGGCTAGCACGCTGTCGTGCATGCCGGCGTTGAAGAGCTCGTGGTGCCCGCGGCCATGGGCCTTGGCCCGATACATGGCGATGTCGGCGTCGCGGAGGAAGTCCTCGGCCTTGCTGTAGCCCCGGCTGGACAAGGCGATGCCCAGGCTGGCGGTGCAGAAGACGTCTTCGTCGGCGATGCGGAACGGGAGGTTGAGGGACTTCTGGATGCGGTCCGCCACGACGGACACGTCGCTGGGCTCCTGGGTGTCGTCCACCAGGATGGCAAACTCGTCACCGCCCAGGCGGGCCACGGTGTCGGTCGGACGCAGGGCGAGCTGGAGACGGTGGGCGAAGGCGGCCAGGAGCTCGTCACCGATGGAGTGGCCCAGGCTGTTGTTGATGATCTTGAAGTTGTCGACATCCAGGAAGATGACGGCGAAACTGTACTCGGGGCGACGTCGCTGGCGCTCCAGGGCTTGCCCCAGGCGGTCCATGAAGAGGGCTCGGTTGGGCAGGCCGGTGAGCCCGTCGTGCAGCGAGCGGTGGGCGAGTTGCTGTTCGGCGTCCCGGCGGGCGGTGTGGTCCGAGTGCGAGCCGGCCATGCGGAACGGTACGCCGGTGCCGTCTCGAACGGCCAGCCCCCGGCTGACCATCCAGCGCCACGAGCCGTCCCGGTGCTGCATGCGGTGCTCATGCTCCATGTGCCCGGTGGTACCCCGCAGGTGGTTGGAGATGGCCGTCTGCAGCCCGCCCAGGTCGTCGGGGTGAACGCGGCCGAACCACTCCTGCGGAGCCCGCCCCATCATGCCGTCGATCCAGCCCAGCATGGCCTTCCAGCGCGACGAGTAGTCGATCTCGTTGGTGCGCAGGTTCCAGTCCCACATGCCGTCGTTGGCGCCCTGCACGGAGGCCTCGTAGCGGGCCTGGCTCTCCTGCAAGGCGGTCTGGGCCGCCACCCGGTCACTGATGTCCCGGGCCACCACGACCTCCAGCGAACGCGACTCCCCGTGACGCGCATGGCGTTGGCTGACGGAGCGGGTCAGTCGGACCGGAAACACCTCACCGGAGGCCCGCCGATGCAGGACCTCGGCGTGGTAGGTGGGCTCCCCCGTCACCGCCGCCGCCGCCCGGAAGGCCTCGCAGTCGGCGGGATGCACCCACAGCGTGTGGGCATCCCGCCCCACGATGTCTGCCTCCTTGAAGCCGTACGTCTCGCAGAACGCCCGGTTGACGAACACCACGCGCTGGTCGGCGTCGACGATGTGGACGCTGTCGCCGACGCTGGTCAAAGCCTGCGAATACATGGTGCTCTGCGCCAGGGCGTGGCTGGTACGCACCGCCTTCTCGACGGTCACCGCCAACAGTTTGAAGTGGCCGCCGTGGGCGTCCTTGAGCAGATAGTCGGCGGCGCCCGCCCGGATGGCCTTGATGGCCGACTCAGCCTGCGCAGGCTCCGCCACGATGAGGACGGGCGTCTCCAGTTGCAGGTCGAGGAGCTGCAGGGCGCCGCCATCCGGCAGTCCGAACGCGGCCACAATGGCATCGAAGGGCGCTGCCTCGATACACGTCTTGGCCTCGGCGACCGAAGCAGCCAGCCGATACTGCCAGTGCAAATCCTCATCTCGAACCAGGGCCTGGAAGGCCTGCTGCTCCGCCTGGTCTGCGCTGACGTAGAGAACCCTGTGGCTCATGAACCCGCCATTGCTTCAACCTGGACAGCGGAGGAGCCTGCAGGCAGGGGCGACGAAGCCCTTTTGCATGTTTCAATTCGTGGGGCGGGCCGCCTTGATCGTCCCCTGGTTCTTCGCAGTCTCGCTGTGGGGGCTCCTCATGAGCCTGTGGCGGTGGGGCGATCCATCCAACGGCCACCGAGTGGCCCAGGTCCTCTGCTGGGGCGCCTTGCCCCTCATGGGCATTCGGGTGCATCAAGAAGAGACCGACCGACTCGCCGCCGCCCAGCCATGCGTCTACGTGGCCAACCACCAGACCAACGCGGACGTCTTCATCTTGTCGCCCGTCTATCCCGAGCGGACCGTCGTCATCGGCAAGAAGGAGCTCCTGGCCATTCCCCTCTTCGGGCTCTTCTTCAAGGCGTCTGGCAACATTCTCCTCGACCGTTCCTCCCACGACAAGGCCATCGAAGGCATGGAGGCGGCGGCCCGCAAGATTCGGGAGGACCGCATCTCGGTCTGGCTCTTTCCCGAGGGCCATCGCAACCCGCAGGGCCCCATGATGCCGTTCAAGAAGGGCGCGTTCCACCTGGCCATCCTGGCGGGCGTCCCGGTCGTGCCCGTGGTGGCGCAGAACTATCTCCATGCGCTGGATTTGAAACGGTGGCGCATGCCGGGGGGCGACATCACGGTGCGGGCGCTGGAGCCGGTCGCCAGCGAGGGGCACACCGTCGAGAGCTTGATGGCCGAGGTACGCAGCCGCATGGAGCAGGCTCTGGCGCGGCTGAATGGCGCCTGAGTGGCAAGCTGAGTTTCGGACTGACGCGGACCTGGCCCGGCATCTGCTGGAGGCGCAGCTCTTGCGGCCTATGCAGAGTGTCCGTCAGATAGGTGGGAACGGGCCTTCTATCACTCCTGCATGGTCGTGGCCTACGCCGAGGACGTTCGGGATGTGGCGCCGCTGGCTGAAGGGCTGAGGTCTATCGAGTACCTGCGAGCGGGACGGTCGTGTGGCTGAGGAGGGTGCCGCCGGGCCCGAAGAAGTAGGCTTCGGGCACGGCATTCTGAGGTTCGGCAGCCTCGTCGCCCGTCACGTGGCGCTGCAGAATCTGGACGGGTTCGTAGTGGGCGACCACCAGCACATTCTTGCCCGCCGCCAGTTCGGGGCGGATGTGCTCGTCGAAGTAGGGAATGACGCGGGCCTCGGCCTGCGCCGGGGTCTCGCCGCCCGGCGGGGTCTTGTCGTCCCAATTCTCCCGATAAGGTTGACCCTCGAGTTGGCCATAGCTGCGTTCGTTAAGGGCGGTCGAAGCGGTCGCGGGCACCGCGGGATGGTGGAGCGCCTGCAGCATCTCGTCCGCGGTGTCCTCGCTGCGGGAGAGGGCCGAGGTCTCGACCTGGTCGAAACGGATGCCGGTGGGCTCCAAGGCCTCGCCAGCGGCGCGGGCCTGCTGCCGGCCCTGGTCGGTCAGGGCAACGTTTTGCCAGCCGGAGTACACTCTGCGGACGTTGTTGACCGTCTGGCCGTGCCGGAGCAACACCATGCAGGCAATGGCCCCGGGCGGCGCGACCAGGGTTCCCGCGAGGGCGAGGGCCGTGGCCTGGCCGCTGGGACGTTCGCCTGCAGCCGAGATCTCGACCCGATCGCCCACCGCGGCCGCCCGGGGTGAGCGAGG
>DASYBA010000840.1:0-2755 GCA_036501005.1 Candidatus Xenobia bacterium
CCAGTTCCAGCGACTCGTCGTGGAGCAGCACCGCCCGCAACCCTTCGCGCACGATGGGGTGATCGTCGACCATGAGAACCCTGACGGTCAAAATTTGCCTCCCTCCCAAGGGTATGCCCATCATCCCCTTCGATCCAGCCCTCTCAAACCCCTTACCGGGGCCTGGATTTCAGGGTATGTTGAAGCCGGAAGGAGTTCTCATGAGCGCTTTTCCGCAGGTCGTGGTCGTGGTCGGCGCGTCGGCGGGCGGGGTCGAGGCCCTGTCCACCTTCTGCCGCGGCTTGCCGGCCGACCTGCAGGCGGCCGTCTGTATCGTCCTCCACGTCGCGCCGACCTCCCCCAGCCTGCTGCCTTCCATCCTGCAACGCTTTACGTCGCTGCCCGTCAGCGCCGTGACCCATGAAGAACCCGTCCAGGCCGGCCACGTCTACGTGGCCTCGCCGGACCGCCACTTGATGCTGCTGGACGGCACCGTGCGAGCCGTCCGCGGTCCCCGGGAGAACCGCCACCGCCCCGCCATCGATACCCTGTTCCGATCGGCCGCCCATGCTTTCGGGTCCCGCGTCATCGGGGTCGTGCTGTCTGGCATGGGAGACGACGGCACCGCGGGCCTGGCCACCATCAAGGCCGCTGGCGGCAAGACGGTGGTCCAACAGCCTGACGATGCCTACTTCAAGGACATGCCGGTCAACGCCCTGCGCCACGTGCAGGTGGACCACCGCGCCACGAGCTACGAGGCCGGTGCCCTGGTCGGCCACCTGGCCCGGGAACAAGGGGCCGTGTCTTCGATGAAAGCGGTTGCCCCGGCATCATCGTCCGACCCGAAGGTGTCGGGGTTTACCTGTCCATTCTGCCACGGCGCGGTGTGGGAGTCGGAGCAGAACGGCGCTTTGCAGTTCGAGTGCCGGGTGGGCCACACGTATTCGCCGGAGAGCCTCCGCCAGGATCAGGGGGACGGGGTCGAGGCGGCCCTGTGGGCAGCCCTGCGAGCCTTGGACGAGAGCGCAGCCCTGGACCGCCGCCTCGAGACCTACTACCCGGGCGAGCCGGGCGTCCGCTATCGCGAGTCGGCCGGGGACAAGGAAGCCCAGGCCGTCATCTTGCGCCGCCTCCTGCTGGAGCCGCCGTTTGGACGGCCAGGGGACAGCGGCACGTGACTCGGGTGCCCCCTTCCGGGCGCGGCTCGATCCGAAGCCGGCTCCCGATCATGGCGGCGCGTTGCTGGAGAATGCGAAGCCCCATGCCCGCCCCTGGTTGTTCCGGGTCGAACCCGCCCCCGTCGTCGATGATCTCGAGGGCGCCTTCCTGGTCGCGCCAGGACCACGACAACATCACCTTCTTGGGGTGGGCGTGGCGCATGGCGTTGCCCACCGTCTCTTGGGCGATGCGGTAGAGGTGGATGGCCATCCCCTCCTCGACGTGGACCGCCTCGATGTGGGCCTCGCACGGGATGCCGTAGAGCTCCTCGGCACCTCGGGCCAGCTCCCGCAAGGCGGCCGGCAGGCCCCGCCGCTCCAGCACCTCGGGGTACTGGTTGCGAGCCAGTTCTCGCGACTGCTGCAAGGTCTCCTGGATGACTTTCCGGATGCGGCGGGCCGAACTGGCGTGCGACGAAGACCCTAGCTGCTCGGCCAGCGTGTCGACCAGCATGCTCAAGCCCGCCAGTTGCTGACTGATGCCGTCGTGCAGATCGCGGCCCAACTGGCGGCGGTGATTCTCGACCACCTCGATGAGCTGCCGTTGCAGCTTCTCGCGGTCGGTGAGGTCCTGCAGGGTCACGATGGAGTGCTCCCGCTCGGGCAGCATGAAGCTGCTGATCTGCAGGGGCACCCGGCTGCCGTCGGCTCGCATGCCGAAGCCATCCCGTTCGCCCGTCGGTAACTGGATGAGGTCGGTCAGACGACGGCCGACCAGCGAGTCCGACCATCCGAACAGGTGCTGGGCCTTGTCGTTGGCGCTCGTGACCCGCCCTTCGCCGTCGACGAGCAGCACGCTGTCGTGCGTGGTTCGCAGGAGGGCTTGCTGTTCGCTGTGCGCCTCGTTCGCCTCGGTCAAGTCGATGAGGGCGGTGTAGATGCGGCCGGGGCGGTCGGCCGCCGAGCGGCTCAAGAGCTGCACCCGGACGGAGCCTCGGTCGGGCGTCAGGAAGCTCACTTCCGTGCGAACCGAACGGTCAGAGCCGAGGGCGGCGTGCAGGTGCATGTGGAACACCTGGCGATCTTGCCGGCGGACCTTGGGAAGCAGTGGGCGGCCCAGCAAGAGGTGCGGTCGTCGGTCCAGCAGCACGAGGGCGGTGGTGTTGGCCTCCTCCACCACGCCATACCGGGTCAGCGTCAGGTAGCCGACCGGGGACAACTGGTACAAGGTCTCATAACGCTGCCGCGCCTCCAGCAGCATCTCCTGGGTGTCGCGGAGCGCCTCGTTCTGGGCCGCCAGCTCCCGCTGGTGGACTTCCAGGTCGAGCACCAGGCGCTGAAGGTCGGCGGCCTCGTCAGGCACCCGCCAGTTCCAATTCCAGCAGCAGCCCGCTCTTGTCGTCGTCGGTACGGGTCTGGGAGGCGTTCAAGAGGTAGCTGGTGCTGCCGATGCGGGCGGAGAGGGCGTCGAGCGCCGGGGCCCGGCACTCCAGCAGGGAACGCAGCTCGGTCTGCGGCCACTCGCCCGGGAGCCAGGTGGTGAGGGGCCCGAAGGGCCCTCGATCACCAAAGTGTTCGACGAAGCCGGAGCTGACGGCTTTGACTCGCATGTCTGCGTC
>DASYBA010000841.1:0-16300 GCA_036501005.1 Candidatus Xenobia bacterium
GCTGGAGGCGGGAGAGGTGATCGTCGATGCGTTCGACAACCACGAGGCGCGGCGTACGGTGGCGGAGCACTGCCGGGGCCGAGGCGTCCCCTGTCTGCATGCCGGGTTGAGCCGGGACGGCTACGCCGAGGTGGTGTGGAACGAGGCCTATCGGGTGCCGCCCGACGCACCCGGCGATGGGTGCCAGGAGCCCGTCAGCCGTACCCTGTCGCTGCTGGTGGTGGCGGTGGCGGCAGAGAGCCTGCGGATGTTCCTGTCGAACGGCACCCGCCCGAGCTTTACCATCACCGTGGGCGATTTGAAGGTGACGCCCATCTGAGTCAGATACGGAAGGGGCGGCGAGCGGCGATCTCGTCGAGCAGGCGGAGCGTCCCCCGAGGGAGTGCGCGAGTTTCCCACGCCCGGCGGAGGATGTCCTCGCACCCCAGTGAACCGCTCCGCCCCGCCCCTGGTGTCTGGCGCAACGCCTGCCACGTCTCACGCCAGGTGCTACAAGTGGACGGCAACTGCCGGACGTCGTAGCAGTGAAAGAGGCCGGGCCACCACGCGCGCACCGTATTTTCCAACCGCTGCATGTGCGACTGACAGACGGGCTTGACCTCGGCCACCGCTCGCAGCCGCAGCAGATGGTCGTCGACCAGGGTAGCCACCTCGGCCGATCGGCCTTCTCGCCGCAGGATCTCCGCCAGACTCTTGACCGCGTCAACGGGCAAAGCCGCCGCGCCACCGTTCGAGCCCGGCTTCAAGCTCTCCATCAATCGGTCCAACAGGGCATCGTGACAGTACTGATGCGGTATCCCTGGAAAGATCCTGGCGACCGTTCGACAGAGCCCGTCGTCCGGCACCGAGATGACGCCGACGATGTCCTTGTGAAGCAACCTGCTGCGCCTCAACACAGCCCACAGTCTCACCTGGGAAGCCCAGCCGGCCCACAAAACCATGCCGCTCTGGGCTTCTCGCACCAGGTACACAGTGTCGGCGGCCAGCTCACAGCACTCCACCGCGAGGCTGATGCGGCGATACCGCTGCAGGCGGCTCTGCACCTCTGGAAAGTCCGGCGCGATGTCCTGGCGCAGCGCCAGATGCAGGATGAGAAGGTCTGAAATCTGCCGAGGCCTCAGGCCCGAACGAACTGACGGCATGAAGTGACCGTATCATGCGCCGCTCATGCCCGGCTCAATAACTAAGGGGTCTTGGTCTTCGTCTCCACCGTCGATGGTTGCGGCTGACGGTCGCCGCCCTGGAGCCAACCTCGGACCGCGGGGGGCACCGACGCTTCGCCTAGCGTGGCCTGCAGCGCATTCCCCTCCAGCACCTCCTGGGCCAGCAGCTCCTGGGCCAGGCGGCGCACCACCGCCTCGTTGGCCCGCAACACCCCGATGGCCGCATCCTCGGCCTCCAGGAGAAACCGGCGGATCTCCCCGTCGATCTCCTGGGCCGTCTCCGGACCCAGCCCCCGGCGCGGTCCGGCCGCCGCTTCCAGGTACCCCTGCTGCAGGTTTTCCATGGCCACCGGGCCCAGTTTGCTCAACCCGTACATGGTCACGGCCCGCTCGGCCAGATCCGTCGCCTTTTGCAGATCGTCCGCCGCACCAGTGCTGAGCTTGCCAAAGATGACCTGCTCCGCCGCTCTCCCCCCCAGCATGGTGGCGAGCTTGCCCCGCAGCTCGTCTTCCTGGACGAGGTAGTGCTCCTCTTGCGGCACCTGCCAGGTGTATCCCAAGGCCGACATGCCCCGAGGCACGATGGAAATCTTCTCGACCCGAGCCGCCCCCGGCATGAGGTGGCCTACGATGGCGTGCCCCGACTCGTGGTGGGCGACGACGGTGCGCTCCCGTTCCGAGAGCAGCCGCGACTTCTTCTCCAGGCCCGCCACGACCCGATCGATAGAAGCGCTGAAGTCTTCCGCCGTCAGCTCCAGGCGAGACTCCCGCGCGGCTCGCAGGGCCGCCTCGTTGACCAGATTGGCCAGATCGGCGCCGACGAAACCGGGCGTGCGACGGGCAATCGCTTCCAGATCGATGTCCGGACCCAGCGGAACCCCCTTGACGTGAACCCGCAGAATGGCTTCCCGTCCCCTCCGATCCGGCGCGTCCACCGAAATGATGCGATCGAAGCGGCCCGGCCTCCGCAAGGCCGGATCGAGCACCTCGGGCCGGTTGGTGGCCGCCAGGATCACCACGCCCAGATTGGGTTCAAAGCCATCCATCTCGGTGAGCAACTGGTTGAGGGTCTGCTCTCGCTCGTCGTTGCCCCCCAGCATCGGCCCCGGCGCCGCTCGGGACTTGCCCAGGGCGTCCAGCTCGTCGATAAAGACGATGCAGGGCGCCTTCTGCTTGGCCTGTTCGAAGAGGTCCCGCACTCGTGAGGCGCCCACCCCGACGAACAGCTCGATGAACTCGCTGCCCGAAATGCTATAGAACGGTACGCTGGCTTCACCGGCGACGGCCTTGGCCAGGAGGGTCTTGCCGCTTCCGGGCGGACCCACCAGCAGCACACCCTTGGGAATCTTGGCGCCGACCCGGACATACTTGTCGGCATGCTTGAGAAAATCCACCACCTCGACCAACTCGGCCTTGGCCTCTTCCACCCCAGCCACTTCCGCGAACGTAATGCCGGTCTGCCCCTCCGAGTAGATGCGGGCCCGGCTCTTGCCCACCGTGAGCGGGCCGGCCGAGCCCGCCCGTCGCAGCATCCAGCCCCAGAACACCATGAACAAGATGAGCGGCACCAGCCAGCCCATCAGATTGCCCAGCCAACTCGAGCGCTGCGGGGGAACTACGGTGAATGGGACCCGAGCGGCCGTCAACCGCGGCACGAGTTGGCGATCGTCAGGCGGGGGGACCGTACTCTCGAGCTGACGGTAAGGTCCGAGGTTGTCGGGCAGCGCCGTGCCAGACGAGCTGTCGGCGGTCAGGCGGTCGCCGCGAAGACCGTACACCAACGTGTCGGGGCTCAATACGACGGCCGAGACCTCCCCGCGACCCAATTGCTGAAGAAATGTCGAATAGGGCAGCGTGGAAGGTGCGGTCTGCGGTTTCGACAGGTTGAAAAAATACAGGATGGCCACCAGCACCAGCAGGGTCCACCCCACATGGAAGTGACGCAGATCGGTCTTCTTGGGTTTGCGCGGGTCAACAGGCATGCATGTCTGATCCTCCCTAGCGTCATCATCGGTTGAGGCCGTGCCGCCAAAACCTCAGTGTGCGGGCGAGCCTGGAGCTCGCCCTGGCGCTGCACGCGTTTTAACAAATTCCGACCGCTGCTTCACAAAACGGCTACCGGAACGCAACATTCTGGCAAGATGACGGTGCTAGACTGGCTCCATACCGATTGGGAGGGAGCCTCAGTACCGTGCGAATCAAGAACCAGCCGCCGACCGTCCCCGCCACCCCGGGTCGCAAGCAGGACAAAGGGCTCCTGCTCATCCAGATTGACGGGTTGTCGAACACCGACCTGAATAAGGCGCTGGACGAGGGGCTGATGCCCAACTTGAAGAGGCAACTGCAGGGTGGCGCTCTCCAGGCGGGACCGTATCAGTGCACGCAGCCAAGCCAGACGGTCGTGTCGCAGTCGGGCGTGCTCATGGGCCTGACGCTGCCCGCCAACCAGTGGTTCATCAAGGGCGGCGACTGGCGGATGGTCAATCCGATGGGGCTGACCAGTCCAGACGAGGTCGAACACGACCTGCAGGCCCGCGGTGACGGCGGCATCTTGCAGGGCGGCGGCAAGACCTACACGTCGCCTCTGGCCGGCGGTGCGGATCCGAAAGACACCTATTTTGCCCTCTCCAGCATGGCGGAGCGCCAGCACAAGAGCGGCTTCATCGGGCTCCTGAAAGGGGCTTTGCGAGATTTCTCCCACGTCTCCTGGTCACTGCTGCAACACCCCACTGAGGTGCCGGGCAGCATCGCGCACAGCGTCCACCAGGAGGTGCAGGGCTACCGCCTGCAGCGCCAGGAGTTCCCGGAGAAGACCCGCCGGGAGGTCGCCAAGGAAGAATTCGGATCCCGCAAGGTTCTGGACGGCTGGCTCGACGACGCCTGCACCCGCAGCATGGAAAAAGACATGCACAACGGCGTGCCGGTGCTCTACAAGGATTACGAAGGGTACGACGGACGCAACCACACCTACGCCAACAATGAATTCTCCCGCGACAGCCTGAAGCAGACCGACAAGAACATCGCCATCCTCTTGAAGGCCGCCCAGGAGGCCCCGCGCAAGTACAACGTCGTCATCTATGCTGACCACGGGTGCTGCCCCGGCGTCAAGTTCGAGAAGCTGAACGGCCAGTCGTTCCCCGACTTCGTCAGTTCCTGCATGCCCAAGGACCATCCGCAGCCCTTGAAAAAGGACGATGGCACGCAGCTCCCGCCGTTCCTCACCCAGGACATTGGCTCGGGCAGCAACATCTACTTCACCAATACGACCGAGGCCCTGGATCGCTCTCGGATCAACAAAGAGTACCCCGGCACCATCGACAAGCTGAAGGACAACAAGTATATCGCTTTCGTGATGACCCGGGACGGCGACGGCACCATGCTGGAAGGGGCCAACGGCTCCGTCCGTATCGACAAGGACCAGAAGGTCACCGTCACCGGCGAGAACCCGCTGGCCCAGTTCGGCGAGGGCGACAAGATGGCCCGCCAACTGCACGACATGATGCACCGACCACACCAGGGCGACATCTGCGTCGTGGGCAAGGCGCTCAACGACGAAGAGACGGTCAACTTCGGCACCCTGCCCGGCCTGCACGGCGGTCTGGGCGGCAACCAGCAGGCGCCGATGATCGCCTTCGCTCCCGAGCTGGGCAAGTACATCAAGCCTGAGGAACTGACCGACAGCGCCGACCTGCACCAACAACTGCTGCCGCTGCTGCCCCACGACTCGGGCCTCGCCAAACGGCTGGCCGCCGAGAAGGTGGCCACCGCTTCAGCGTAGATCGAAGAGGTAGACGCTCGCACCATCCGCCCGATAGACGTCGTCGAGCCGGGCCATCCCGCTGAGATTGCTGACGATGAACGACTCGCCGTTGGTGACCACCGGGTGACTCTTTCGATACGGCTGGAGCCGGGCCGTGTGGTGCACGACGTTGATCTCCTCGTCGGCGGGAGGCAGGTTCCAAGGGTGGGTGAAGAGCGCCCACACCCGGGGCTCGCCCTTCCACGCCTTGAAGGGGGCGAGGTACTCCTGGGGATCGGCCGACCAGTGGCCCATCACCACGTTGGCGTCGTTGGAGGCGTACCACGTATAAGCGGGAACTGCTCCATCGTAGATGAAGACGCGGTCTTGCGGTCGCCGGTGGGCATTGAGATAGGCGAGCACCGGCTTGATGTCCTCTCCCATGGTGGGGTGCCGCAGCTCATCCCACGCGGCCCGCGCTGGTGGAAACCAGAAGACTGGCAGACCCACCAACCACAACCAGCGGGCCACGGGCCGACGATCACCGCACCAAGAGGCCACCCGCTCGCTACCGGCGCCCACCCCAAGGCAGATGGCTGGGACCAGAAACAGCAGGAGCCGTTTGACAAACACAAACGCCTTGAATCCAGAGGCGAACAGTGCGAAGAGCAGGGGCAAGTAAAGAATGATGCGCCACGGCCGCCGCAGAGCCAACATGCCGACCCCCAACAAAACCATGGCGAACAAGGGATAGGGAATGCCCGCGGTATTTCCCACCAGGTCGACGAGGTTGGCGGCCAGCCAATCCCAGGCGCCTGCGTTGAAGGGCAGGTAGCTGGCCTCATGGGTGTCCTTGAATAGCGGATTGCTGGCAATGGGACGGATGGAGATCAGGTAGACCAACACCAGGTTTGCGCCCCAGGCCGCCATGACCGCGCACCAGCCCGGCCATCTCTGGCGCTCACCCCTCACCCGATAGCGATCGGCCAGGGCGAGGCCGATGCTGGCCAGGACGAAGGCAGACTGAAAGGAGAACCAGGAGGAGAGGCAACCGGCGAAGACCAACCATCCGAGGGAAAGGGGCTTGTTGCGGTGTTCGACATACTCCCCAGCCAGCAGGCCCAGAGCCAGCGCCCACAGGGCGTCTCCGCCATAGGGCTTCGCTTCGGCCGAATAGTAGATGAGGGGCCCGCCGAATGCAAAGAGGCCCAGCGCCAGCAGCGCGCCGGGACCTCGCAGGAGGCGAAAGGCCATCCGATACATCAGCAGGAGAGCAAGACAGCCGGCCACCAATGAATAAAGGCGCAAAGCATATTCGTGATAGCCCCACCCTATACAGAGCAGCTTTTCGACATAGAGGAAGCCGAGGGGCGCCCCCTGGTAATCGAGCTTGTGCGCAAGACCGACGAAGTCCCGGGCGCGCACGTTGTTCGCCAGCATGGCCTCGTCAAACCACAGCGAGCGGTTGGCCAGGTAATGGGCGACCCGCAATACCACGCCGGCCAGGATGAGTCCCATGGCCAACTTCCTCTCCAAGGACGAAGGGGCCGGCGTGCAGGCGTCGCTCTGGGACACGGAGACGCGCGGTTCTGGTGGGGAGAGGCCCGATCCTGCCCGTGATTATCGAACGACTGGCCACCGCCCTCGACCGGGACGACTATGCCACCGCCGCCTCGTGCCTCCAACCCGACTGCCGATATGAGGTGGCCGCAGGCACTGTCCTGGGGGGGCCGACGTCCATTGTCGACAGCTTTCGCAGCAGTTCGACGTGGGCGCACGCCCATCTCGAACGGGTCCTGTTCGAACACCGGCGGACAGGCCCGGGTCGATGCCTGGCTTGCCATGGTGGGCGTGCGCAGAGCGAAGTTAACCCCCTGATAACAATTGTCACGAAAATTTAACCACCTCCCGCGCTAGCATGGTCGCAATGGTCGGAGTCGGTGCAGTGGCATGCGTTCTCATGGGAGCCTTGGCGCCAATGGCGCCGACGGCCGCTGCATCGTCCGTGGCGTCCGTCGACACCGTCGAAATCTCCACGCAGACCTCGCCGGCCCCGTGCCCCAACGCCGACTACCAGGGTCCCATCTTCATCACCGACGTGGGCCCGACGCTGCTGGACGGTCACTTCTTCCATCGGCCCTACACCGGCGCCCATTCCCTCTTGCGAGGCGTCGCCGACCAGGGCGTGCCCATCGTCTATCTGGCCCGCAATGCCCAGGACGTGGCAGCCCTCAAACAGTTTCCACCGGGCACCGTCATCGGCCCCCCCGCCAACCCCAACGTGAATGACGAGTTCAAGGTTGACGCGCTGCAGAACTTGCGCACCCAATACCCGCACGCCCGCTTCTTCATGCTGGGCAACGACCGAGACGACGATGCCGCGGTCTACCAGCAGGCCGGGAGCGACATCTGGCTGCGCAACGTCGATGCCACACAGCGCCTGGTGCCGGCGGACTTTCACGGGGTGATACGGGACGTCTACAGCCCCGAGCTGGTCCACAACGTGCTGGCCTCCTTGGCCCAGGCTCGACAGAACCCGGACGCCCCCGCCCTGCCGGCTGGCCCCAACCCCCCGGTGGCGGAGGGTCGCTCGCACGGCGGGCCCGTGAGCGTCCTCAAGAGCGTCGGCCACATCGCCGGCGCCGTCGTTCATCACTTTGCCGTGCAGGACCGGGGAGGGAACGACTCGGTTCAATACGTCTCCCACCAGTCGGATACCAGCCTGCTGGCGATGGACGCCGACGCTCTGGGCGCCCTGGGCGATCACCTGATCTTTACCGGGGGCCCCGCCGCAGACGTCCAGTTGATGCGAGTGCTCACCGCGCATGGCGCCGATGCCGGCCACGCGCTGGCCATCCTGCACGACATGCATCACGGGATGCACCAGATGGACGCCGCGACCCGAGCCCAGGTGGGCAGCCTGCTGTGGACCGACCGCCCCGCCGTGCCAGGACAGTGGGACGGCTTCGACGCCTACCTCGACTCAGCCACCGGCACGGTCGCTCGCAACGATAGCCGAGTCGAGCCTCTCATCAACGGCCAGGTCGCCTTTCCCGCCATGCTGGATGCGATCGATCACGCGACCGGCTCAATCAACTGGTCGGTGTATGCCTTCCAGTCGGACGAGACCGGGTGGGACGTCGCCCACCACCTGGCCGAGGCCGCCGATCGCCAGGTCCAGGTTCGCCTGCTCTATGACGTGGCTGGATCGGCCGTATCGAACAATCGGCCGTCCGACCCCCGCATCTTCGACTATCTCCGCCAGCACGGCATCCAGATCGTGGCCCGGCAGGACGGGGACCTGGGCACCGAACGCACCCACCGAAAATTACTGGTGGTCGACGGCCGGACTGGTTTTATCGGCGGCATGAACGTGGGTAACGAATACCGAAATGAATGGCATGACGTGCAAGCTCGGGTGACCGGGCCAGCGGTTTCCGACATTCAGCGCCTGTTCGTGACGCAGTGGGAGGTGGAAGGCGGACGCCTGGACGACCTCACCCCCTTCTTTCCCCCGCTGCAGGCCCAGGCCGGCGGCGGACCGGCCCGCATCATCGGCCACGGCGTGCGCAGCGACGAAAACATCAAGGCGGCGTATCTGCGGGCTATCGACACATCGCAGCGCACCATCAACATTGCCGACCCCTACTTCGCCGATCAGGACGTGCTCGACCATCTCAAGGCGGCCGCCCACCGGGGGGTGGTGGTCAACCTGGTCTTCCCGCTGCGCAACGACGAAGGGCTGATGCAATTGTGGGAGCGTGCCCACTACCCGGAAATGCTCAAGGCGGGCCTGCACGTGTGGGAGTACACGGGTCGGGAGATGGCCCACGACAAGGTGGCGACCTTCGACGGCCGGGTCTCGACCATCGGGTCTTCCAACCTCGATCAGGAAAGCACCGACGCCAACTACGAAGCCAACGTGTGGTCGAGCGACCCGCGGGTGGCGCAGGATCTGGACGCCCGCCTGTTTGGCGCCGACATGCACCAGAGTGTGCCGGTGACGCACCCGCACCTGGGCCTGGTCGACCATATCAAGGGAGGGGTTCTCAACCGCCTGGAAAAGCACTGGCTGTGACCGGCAAACTGGCCAGTATTGTCTTCAAACCGGAGTCTGGGGGACGGGAGCCCGGGCTGGGCTACCATCGCGTGCCCCTGCGCGAGGCCCGCCTGGTGGTGGGGCACGGTATCGAGGGAGATGCCAAAGGGGGCAAAAGAAAGCGCCAGCTCAACGTGGTTTCCTCGGGGGTCATCGAAGAACTGGGCACGGAGGGCTTCGGCACCCGTCCCGGACAACTCGGCGAGCAGCTCGTCATCGACGGGGTCGCCGTCGAGCGGCTGCCCATCGGCACTCGCCTGCAGATTGGTGCGGTGGCCTGCATCGAGCTGCTCGAGCTCCGCACCGGGTGCAGCCGTTTCGAGAAGCACCACGGCCGCACGAAGGAAGAGGCCGCCGGGCGTCTCGGCATGATGGCTGCGGTGACCGCGGCAGGCGCCATCCAGGTCGGCGACGTCGTCGAAGTCTTGCGGGACGTGAACACTGTTCGCCTCCCCTAACACCGAGTTCGAGCTTTTTTAACCCCTTCTTCAAAAGTTGTTAATGCGGCGGGCTTACCATAGGAAGTAAGAACAAGAGCAATCGAGCCGTATTGAACAGAGCCGCTTGGGCGCTCTATTGAAACAACCAGGAGGGTGTCATGCAATCGCTTTTCACCAACCCGTTTTCCCCATTCCCCGCTCTCGAGAACCCATTTGCGATGCCCGGCATGTCCGGCATGAACGGCATGCCTGGGGCCTCTCCCGTCGGCGGTGGTTGGTCGGGCGCCCCGCAAGACGGCACCACGTTCGGTGACATGGGCGGCGAAGAAGGCGGTGCGTGCGGCGCCGGTGGCATTCTCGGCATGCTCAACGAGTATGCGACGATGGCTTACGAAGAAGGTTTGATGCAGGGCGAAGGCCTGTCGGGCCAGGGCGGCTTCTCGTCTCTCTCCCCCAACTTCCCCGGCAGCACGGGCGGCGCCTCGGGCAGCACGGGCGGCGCCTCGGGCAGCACCGGCGGCACGGGCAGCACCGGCGGCACGGGTGGTGCCTCCCCCTCGCCCAAGCCCAACCACGGTAGTTCGCCCACCCACGATCACAAGCCGGCGCCCATCACCGGGGCCAACAACTGGTACCAGGATGAGCACCACGACAACCAGACCACGCAGAGCGGGGCGGCGGACAACTCCGACATCAACGGCTGGCACGACCGGACCACCCAGAACGGCAGCGGCGACAAGTCCAACACCAACGGGCAGTACGACCACGTCAGTCAGACCGGTGGCGATCGCAACACCAGCCAGGTCAAGGGCGACTGGAACAACGTCACCCAGAAGGGCAACAGCAACAGCGCCAACGTCAACGGCGGCGGCTGGCAGCCGGGCTCGTTCAACTGGGGCACGTGGCGTCCGACGCCGGGACACAGCCTGGGCAACCAGGTCAACCAGACCGGCAATCACAACCAGGCCAGCGTCACCGGCCAGAACAACCACATCACCCACCAGGGCAACGGCAACGCCGACGGCCTGGACGGGAACGGCAACACCGTGACGACCGCCAAGGGCGGCAACGACAACACCAACCGCGACAAGGGCAACAGCAACTGGTCCAGCGTCAACGGCAGCCACAATTCCGTCACCAACACGGGAGACAGCAACGTGGCCGGCGTGCACGGCGACCACAACTCCGTCGGCACCGCCAAGAACGGCAAAGGCAGCAGCAACCACACCAGCATCGCCGGCAGCAGCAACTCCACCCACTACAACGGCGACAAGAACACCACCACCGACCGCGGCAGCCACAACTGGTCCAGCCAGAACGGCACCGGCAACCACGTCTCCCACACGGGCAACCACAACACCGACGGCGTCCAGGGCAACGGCAACAGCGTCACGTCCAACCGGGGCGGCAACGGCAACTCGAACAGCATCAAGGGCGACCACAACACCAGCAGTGACAACGGGAGCAACAACCACACCCGCATCACGGGCGCCAACAACCACGTGCGCGTCCATGGAAAGGGCGATCACGTGAGCGTGAACGACTCCGGCCAGCGGGTGGTGGTCAATGGCAACGGCATCAGCGTGAACGACAACAAAGGCCACTGGTCGGCCGAAGGGGCCAACGGGCACGCCGTCAACGTCAGCGACAAGAACGGCACCGTCACCGTCGGCACCCCCCCCACCCCCAAGGCCGCGGCCAAACCGGCGGCCAAACCTGCCCCCGCGACGACCGACCCCCACGCCCACAATCATTAACCTTCCGCCATCTCACGTTCGTCAGCCCCCGGGACGCCCGGGGGCTTTTTTTTAGCTGGCCCCCGCGGTTTGACTCATCATGGTTGCTTTGTTATAATCACTCGGTGCGGGTTCCAGTCGTCGCGGGAGGCAACTGATGAGTGTAGGCGAGTGGTGGCGCGACTACTCGCAGCAGATGCGAGACACGTCTCTCATCCTCAACGAACTGATGGCGATTACCACCGAGCATGAAGAGACTATCTTCAATATCGGCAAGGAAACGTTCCAGCTCTACCGCAAGAACCAGATATTCGACGTCGTGGCGGTCGATATGTGCAAACGTATCGAAGAGACCGTCCGCGGGCTGGAAAAGCACAAGAAAGACTTCAACGACTTCGAAGAGCTGGTAGCGGGAGACCTGGCCAAGGACGCCGTGGGCAAGGTCTCCTTCAAACTGAAACAGGGCGCCAACAATTTCTTCCTCAATCGCGATCTCGAGTCGGGTCGGGCCGCCCTGCGAGACACGTACGAAGAGCTGGGCCGGCGAGTGTACGGCGGCGACGGCAACGTCACCAGCAACCCCCGCATTCGACGTATGTGCCTCTACGCGACCCGCGTCAAGGCCGACCAGGACGCCAAGTGGAAAGAGCTCGAGACCAAGCACAAAGAGGGCCGCTCCGGCTTGAGCTTCTTGTCGGGCTTCACCAGTTTCCTGGTCTCCCTCATGAAATTTGGCGGAACCTACATCAAGAGCATCGAGACCCAGCAGGTCGCGGCCCGGGCCAAGATCAAGAGCCTCTACCAGAACATCCACTACAATACCGAAAAGGACAAGGATGCTCCTCAGATGACGCCCGTCACGGCGACGCTGGAGACGCCCAATGGCCAGCCGGCCAAGAGCCCCTTCACCTCCCCGAGCGGTCGCGTCGGCCCGCCGCCTGCGGCTGATCCGACCGCCGCCAGGCCGCTGCCTCCGGCCCAGAACTGGCCTATGTCCGGTCAGCCTGCCGCGCCGGCCCAGAACTGGCCGATGACCCCGAGACAGACCCCACCGGCCCCCCCACCGCCGCCGGGTGCAGCGCCCCCACAGTGGCCCATGGGCGGCGGGCCTGCCCCCGGGAATCCGCCGAGTGGCTCGGGAGGTCCCCCCTCCTGATCCGGCGCCTGCTCCCGATCTTCGTCGGGGCCGCCGTGCTGGCCGGTCTGGTGCCGCTCGAGCGCGCCGCCGAACCGCTGGTCACCGGTCGCTTCCTGGCGCCGCCCTCTTCTCCTCCGGCCGTCATCGGGGGCATGCCGCTGAACCTCCAATTGAGCCCGGACGGGCGGTACGCCGTCGCCACGACCGCCGGCTATCGGCAGGGCCTCTACGCCATCCGCACGTCCGACGGGACGGTGGGGTGGCATCTCGACTTCGATCCCTCGCCCACGGCCCCGGCCAATGGTCTCTACTACGGCCTCTGCTTTGGGTCGGACGGCACCCTCTTTGCCTCCCAGGGCATGGCCCATCGCATCGCTCGACTTGCCCCCACCGGCTCGGGCCAGTGGACCCCGGCGAGCGCTATCGACACCGGCGATCGGTGGCCGGCCGGGTTGGCTCTGGACCACCAGGGCCTGTTGTACGTGGCGGATCTGACCAATGAAGGGTTCTTTGGACACTCCGGCCTGAGCATCTACCAGGCGGGACAGCGGGTGGGTAGTCTTGTGCTGCCCGGCCCCTCCCACTTCTCTACCGCCGTGGCGGTGCGCCAGGATGGTCACCGGGCATGGCTGGCCAATCTGGCGGATGGCACGGTCGATGCCATCGATACGACCCGTCCCGAAGCGCCCCAACTGCTCGCGGCCATCGCGACCGGCTCCCATCCCGATGCGCTCCTCATGGAAGCAGGAGAGGCCCACTTATGGGTGGCCAACGGGCAAAGCGATACGCTCAGTGTGATCGATACGACCACCGACGAGGTGGTCGACACCATCCCGGTGCGCCCTCCCCAGGCGGGGGCCCTGGGCGGTGCCACGCCCACCGGGCTCGCCTGGTCGCCCGACCGTCGCACCCTGTACGTGTCCCTGGCCGACATGAACGCGGTGGCCGTGGTCGACGTCGCCGACCGCCACCTGCGAGGCTACCTGCCCACCGGAGCCTGGCCGACCTCACTGGTGGCAGTGCCCGGTCGGGTGCTGGTGTGCAACGGCAACGGAAGCCAGACCCGGCACCCGAACCCCGACTTCGACCCTTGGCACGCCGGTGTATCGATAGCGAACCCCGGCTACGTCCTCAACCGCCTGGATGGCACGGTGTCAGTGCTCGACCCCAGCGCCGACCTGCCCTCCAGTACCCGCCTGGTTCTCTCGCAGAACCATTTGCTGTCCAGCATCCGGCCCACGGCCATCACACCGAGACCTCATATCGATACCGTGGTGTACGTGGTCAAGGAGAACCGCACCTACGACCAGGTCATGGGCGACGTCGCGGCAGGCAACGGCGACGCCCGGTTGGCCCTTTTCGGGGCGCGGGTCACTCCCAACCAGCACGCCCTGGCGAAACGGTTCGTCCTGCTTGACAATTTCTATACCAACGGCGACGTGAGCGGGTCCGGCTGGGTCTGGTCCACGTCCGGCATGGCCAATGAATACGTGATTCGCAACATGCCCTACGTCTATCGACTGCCCGGTTCGTGGTCCGGCCTGAACTACAATTTTGAAGGGCAGGTGCTCGGCTATCTGGTGGGCGGTTTTCCCCCCGGGTTGTCGGACCTCTTTCCCGCCGGCCTGCCGCCCCGCTCGGACTTGTCGGAGGGCCCGGGCGGCCACTTGTGGGACGTTGCCGCGCAGCACGGCGTATCGTATCGTAATTACGGTTTCTTCTATTCGTTCGGCGAGGGCCTGGCCGGGCACGTGGCCATTCCCGACAACTATCCAGCGGCGGCCGGGCTGCAACCGCCCGGGCACAACCTGGACGGGCACAGCGATGCGGACTACCGGCGCTTCGACCTGGACTACCCCGACAGCGACGGGCCCCAGCAGGTGGGAGCCCAGTACCGGCTGCTGCGCTATGGTGCGGCGGATGCCCCCTCGCGTATCGCCGAGTGGCGGCGTGAATTTGCCCTCATGATGTCGCGCCACCAGGTGCCCCACCTCATGCTGGTGCGCCTGGGCAACGATCACACCGTGGGTCTGAAGGGTGGAGAGCCCTCCCCTGCCGCCCTGGTGGCCGACAACGACTACGCGGTGGGTGAGCTGATCGATACGCTGAGCCACAGTCCCATCTGGCCCCATACCGCAGTCTTCATTATCGAGGACGACGCGCAGAACGGCCCAGACCACGTCGACTGCCATCGCAGCCCATGCCTGGTCATCAGCCCCTGGATCAAGTCCGGCTCGGTGGATCACCGGTTCTACAATACCGACAGCGTGCTGCGAAGCGTGGAGTCGCTCTTGCGGCTGCCGCCGATGAGCCAGTACGATGCGTTGGCGGAACCGATTGACGACTGGTCGGCCCAACCTTCCAACGGTGCGGCGTACGAGGCCGTGCTGCCCGCCGCCGAGGTTCTGTCGGAACGGACGCCCCGGGCAGCGACCCTCTCGCTCTCGGATCCACGGCGGAGTCTGATCGTGCAGTCCGACAGTCTGATTTTCGACAGACCCGATCGGGCCCCAGCCGACGTGCTCAACGAGATATTGTGGAAGAGCATGCGCCCGGGCCCAATGCCACCGCCCCGCACCACGCTTCAGACCGCTCCAGAGGTAGATGACGATTGAGACGGATGAGTCCGATATCTACCCAATCTTCAGGGAACCAAACCTCGAACTGCCCTATTGGGGAGAGGGTGCATTTGCCGACGTGTCTAATTCGGCATGGCACTCCCCCCATTCTGTACAAGGACCTCGACGCTCTTTTGGCGTCGGGAAGGATACATGAAAGCAACGAAGGTCCTCATCGCCTTGGTCTCCGTCTTCCTCACCGTGTCCGTCGCATGGTCGAGTCCGGCCTCTGGCCTCCATCCGACGCGGTACGTGCTGGACAACGGCATGGTGGTCATCTTCCAGCAAAACCACACCATGCCGCTGGTCTCTCTCAACATCCTGGTGCGTTCCGGCGGCATGTACGAAGACGCCAGCACCAACGGCTTGTCGCATTTCTACGAACACATGTTCTTCCGCGGCACGCCCAGCCGCACCGGCATCGAGATCAAGCAGGATCTGGAAGGCCTGGGAGGCAGTACCAATGCCGAAACGTCCAAGGACTTCACCCACTTCTTCGTCAATATGCCCAGCACCCATACGCGTGAGGGCCTGGCCATCCTGGCAGACGCCCTGATGAACGCCAACTTCGACCCCAAGAATATTGATTTGGAACGGAATGCGGTGCTGGACGAATATCGGATGGACCAGGAGGAACCCGGCCAGATCATGCAGGCCGACCTGTATGGCAAGGCGTTCCCCGATCATCCGTATCGCCTTCCCGTCATCGGCACCGAAGCCAACATCAAGCGCTTCGAGCAAGCCGACTTCCTGGCCTGGAAAGCGAAATACTACGTCCCCGAGCGCACCGCGCTGGTGGTGGTGGGAGACTTTGATCCCGACCAGCTCCTCCCCTACGTCAAGGACCTCTTCAAGGACTGGAAGTCCGCCGGCATCAAGGTCGACCCGGTGGCCCAGGACCAGCCCATCGACAAGATCCGGGAGCTGAGCGAGACTCGCGACCTCAACAACGGCTACGTTCTGCTCGGCTTCCACTCGCCCAGCGTGAAGGACAAGCCGGACATCTACGCGGTCGACGTCATGACGTTCCTGCTCGGACAAGGCGAGGGCTGTCTGGCGCAGAAAGTGCTGGTGGACAAGAAATCCGTCGCTAGCGAGGCCAGCGCTGATTTTCTCACGCAGCGCGATCCAGGGCTCATCATCCTGGAGGCCGACACCACGCCGGCCCAACTGAGCCAGGCCAAGCAAGCGTTGCTGGACCTCATCGAAGAAGTGCGACACGACCAGTTCTCCGCAGCAG
Source organism: Candidatus Xenobia bacterium (assembly GCA_036501005.1). Classification (GTDB taxonomy): domain Bacteria; phylum Vulcanimicrobiota; class Xenobia; order RGZZ01; family DASYBA01; genus DASYBA01. The sequence continues at coordinate 16,174 of DASYBA010000841.1, forward strand.
ATTTCGCCCGCGCCAAGAACCTGCTCACCAACACCTACGTGATGGACAATGAAACGGATGCCGGCAAGGCCGACGGTCTGGGCTTCTATGAGATGATCGACCGGGCTGACTTCGCCACTTCATACCT
>DASYBA010000842.1:0-2202 GCA_036501005.1 Candidatus Xenobia bacterium
GGCTCCAGAACACGCTTGGCCGTGTCGGCCTTGTACTGCAAGAGATTTTGGTACATGTTCCTGGTCAGGAGCAGTCCTTCACCGGCGTAGTAGACGTCGGGGTCGGGTGGCTGGCCCGGGTCCTGCAAGAAGCTGAGGTTCAGCGTGTGGCTGGTGGGGAAGGACGCCGCGCTGGCTGGTCCCGCCTCGGCCAATGAGAAGATCGGTGCCGCCGCCAACGACAGCAGTGCGCCGGTGCCCAGGACCCGGCGCAGGCCTTTCCTGAGGATGGACGTGCCGTCAGTGTGTCGCCTGATCATGCTGCTCCTTTGTCCGCCAGGGCGGTCCGAGATGAGGCGGCGAGAACCTCACATGCTTCGATGATTTCCAAGGTGGTCCGACCAGCACCGTGCTGGAGGTACTCCATGGCGCTCAATGAGGCGTCATGGCGAGCTTGCGACGAACCGATCACGCAGTCGGTGACCACCCGCATGCGGTAGTCGTGCTGATGGCCGTCGGCGAACGTGTAGTGGATGCAGACGTCGGTCAGTCCACCCATGAGGATCAGGGTCGACGCACCGAGGCCCTTGAGGAGGATCTCCAGGTCCGTGCCGAAGAAGCAGGAATAGCGGCGCTTGGCAATGCCGTACTCGCCCGGCCCCGGTGTGAGCGTGGGCCAGTACTCCGTGCCCTTGTCGCCTTCGAGGCAGTGCACGCCTTCGTTGCCGTCCAACTCGCGCCCGAAGTCGACGCCGTCGCGCCGGTGGGCTTCTTGGAAGAAAATGATCGGGATGCCAGCGGCCCGGGCTGCCTCGACGATTCGCTCGGCATTGGCGATCATGGCGGCTTGCCCGCCCATGAGCTCAATGCCCATCTCCGCGGCGGACATGCCGTAGCCACGTTGAATGTCGACCGAAACAAGTACCGGTCGCCCGATGAACATCGGGGGTGTCTGTGCCATGTCACCTCCTGCGGTCTTGGTACGGCCCCCCCGGAACCCGTGCATCTCAATGCAGCGATTCAATCCCTCAACTGTTTCGGGCCAAGATCGAGAAAGTTTCCGGACGATGAACACGACAGAACGCGATGATGCAAGACGTCTCTGTCTCCGCTACCACTCCTCGAGCCGGTCGACGATGGCATGCACCAGATGGAGACGGCGCGGTGTCACCCCACAGACCCGCAGCACGGCATCGGCAATGACCGAAGGCGTGGCGGCATGGGCTCGGCGTTGCGGACGGAAGGTGATGACGCTTTCCACCATTCCGAAGACGACATCGCCGGTGAATTGGTCGACGTCGAAGAACAATCCATCGCGCTCGCCGCGGTCGATCTGCGCCACGTACATCCGGAAGAGCTTGCGCCGGCGCCGCCAGAACCATTCGAACTGCGAACCCTGCACTTCGGGCAGTAATTGCAGCATACCCAGGTTGTTTGGCCCCTGACAGAGGTTGGCCACGTCCTCGTGCGCCAGTAGCCACAAGGCCACATCGGCGTCGAATCCCTCCAGGGCGTGGCGACTGACCATGTCGAGAGCGGGGCGCACGGTGCGGTCCAGCAGCTCGGTGAGGATGTCCTCCTTGCGGGCGAAATAGTGGAAGAGGGAAGCCTGCCGGAGACCCACTTCGACGGCGATGGCCCGGGTGGACGTGGCGGTATACCCGTTGGCCTCGAAGAGCCGTGCCGCGCCCTCCAGTATCTCCTCGTGCACGCTGCTCGACAATGTGCGGGGTATGGCGCGGGGGCGACCGAGCGGTCGTGGTGCCTCGTCGCTCTCACCGTGCAGCGCCATGTTAACGACGCGTGAAGGAGTGGCCCATGGCCTGGATTTCTATCACTCGATAGATAATCATCACTGGTCTCGCACCGACAGCAACGGAAGGGATGGAGATGGCGAGCCCCACGAGTGGCCCCACGGCGACCACCCATGGTGCGCGCGACCATGCCCGGGCCCAGGGCAACACCGTGGTCGACCACATGCCCACCGTGCCGGCCCGCTCCTACCCGGCACCGCCTGAAGGCGTGGACCCCGATCGTCTGGTTTGGGCCGAGATGCTGGCCCCTGGCGGCTACTCCCAGCGCATCCTGGCCGCCGGTACGACCATCCGCCTGACCGACGTCGAGGGCGACGCCTGCGCACACCTCCTCCTGTTCAGGGCCGGCCAGACCTGGGAACGGCTGTGTGTCGCCGACACGGTCAAGGTGCAGTGGCAGGCCTACACC
>DASYBA010000843.1:0-8848 GCA_036501005.1 Candidatus Xenobia bacterium
GCCACCGGCGGAGGGGCCTGGGCGGGCGCGGTGATGATGGCCACCGTTCGGCTGGAAGGGCTCCAGCGCACGTCTGCCCCCAGGGCCTGGCTGATGAAGCGCAACGGCACCATGGTCCGGCCGCCGACGCTCATGGCCGCCGTCGTCAGCGGATGCTCCTGGCCGTTGATGCGAGCGGTCGACGCCCCCAGTTGCAGCTCGATGCTCGTGTCGCCGTGCGTCGCCCGCACCAGCCGCTGATCGGGCACCCACACCACGTCGGCCCCCAGCCGTTCGAAAACTCCCCGCATGGGCACCAGTACGGATCCGCCCACGATGATCGGCGGCTGGTCGAAATTGACCGGTGCGCCGTTCACCAGGACGGTGATCCCAGCTCCTTGAGCCCACAGCACCCCGCAACACAGGACGACCAGGCACAGGCTCAACCACCACTTGCTTCGCATGTCTAACCTCCAATATCCATCCTGACTGCCGGTCTGCCCCGCAAGTTGCGCGCCTCGATTAGAGTATGCTTAGGAGGTGCGTGTTGGAGGGCGGGCTAAATACGGGCGGCATGGAAGACGAGCGGAGGTTCATGGGACGGGCGCTAGAGCTCGCCCGCTTGGGGGAGGGCCAGACCAGTCCCAACCCCATGGTCGGGGCCGTCATCGTCAAAGGCGGGCGCGTCATCGGCGAAGGCTTCCACGAGAGGGTGGGCGGCCCCCATGCGGAGATCGCCGCCCTGCGCAACGTCCAGGAGTCTCCCGCCGGTGCCGTCATGTACGTCAACCTGGAGCCTTGTTGCCATCACGGCCGGACGCCGCCGTGCGCCGGCGAGCTGGTGGCTGCAGGTCTATCTCAAGTGGTCGTGGGCACCGTCGACCCCTTTCATCGCGTCAACGGTCGGGGCATGGCACAACTCCGCGCCGCCGGCATCCAGGTGCGGCTCCTCGAAGATGAAGCGCTCCTGGCCGATTGTGTCCGGCTCAATCGGGTGTTCCTCAAGCATGCCCGCACCGGATTTCCTTTCGTGACCATGAAATATGCCATGACCCTGGACGGCAAGATCGCCACCCGCACAGGCCACTCCCGCTGGATCTCCAGCGAGGCCTCGCGGGCCTACGTGCACAAGCTCCGCGCCCTGCACGACGGGGTGATGGTGGGCATCGGCACGGCGCTGGCAGACGATCCCCAGCTCACCGTCCGAGGCGTGCCGGGACGTGATCCGGTCAAGATCATCGTCGATTCCGGCGCCCGGCTTCCTCTCACCGCCAAAGTCTTGCAGGGCCGAGTGATCGTCGGGGCCACCCATGCCGCCAACGTTGACCGGCTCCGGGCGGCCGGCGTGCAGGTCATCCCATGCGCCGCACGGGAGGGACGGGTCGATCTCACCGAGTTCATGGGTCTCCTGGGCAAGGAGCGCATCACCAGCATTCTCCTGGAAGGCGGCGGCACCCTCACCGCCAGCCTCATGGCCGAGGGCCTGATCGACCGGGTGGTCGCTTTCATCGCGCCGGTGCTGGTCGGTGGCCAGGATGCCCCGACCCCCCTGGAGGGCCGCGGCGTCGCCACCATGGCCGAGGGATGGCGTCTGGACGACGTCCGCTGGGACACCTGCGCAGCGGACATGGTGGTCGAAGGGAGCGTCGTTCGTGCTTGACTTTCAACGCCTGACGGGCCTCCTGGTGCGGCGAGAGGCCGACGTCGACCTGCCCACCCGTTGGGGCAGCTTTCGTCTCATCGGCTATCAGGGCCGCCGTGACGGCAAAGAACACGTCGCCCTGGTCAAAGGGGAGCTGAGGGGACCCGATCCGGTCCTCGTGCGCGTCCATTCCGAATGCCTCACCGGCGACGTCTTCGGGTCCCAGCGATGCGACTGCGGCCCCCAGCTCGACGTGGCCATGGAGATGGTCCAGCAGCGCCCGGCCGGCGTGATCGTCTACACCCGCCAGGAAGGCCGGGGCATCGGCCTCCTCAACAAGCTGCGCGCCTACCAGCTCCAGGATCAGGGGCAGGACACCGTGGAGGCCAACGCCAGCCTGGGCTTTCGCGACGATCAGCGCACCTACGACGTGGCCGCCGCCATCCTGGTCGACCTGGGCGTGCGCCGTATCGAACTGTTGACCAACAACCCCCGCAAGATGCTGTCGCTAGGCGCCTATGGCCTCACCGTCGTGCGCCGAGTGCCCCTCCAGCTCGCCCCCAATCCCCACAACCAGACCTACCTGCGTACCAAGCGCGACAAGTTAGGCCACCAACTGGATCTCTAGGCTTTCGTCGGAGACTTCCGCCGGGCACTGCTGCGGCGGTGCGAATGCGAGTGTGCCGCCGGTTCTTCGGCTTTCCGCTCTTCCCTCGGCTTGGCCGCGGCGATGCTCGCCTTGAGGGCGGCGATGAGGTCCACCGCAGGCGATGGCTCGGGGGCGGCCGGCACTTCTTCCACCTGGCGGCCCTCCATGCGTGCCTGGATGAGCTCCTTCAAGTGGTTCTGATACGTATCGGAATACTTCTCAGGATTGAACTCGGTCGCCATGGCGTCGACCAGCAGCTTCGCCATCTCCAGTTCTTTGTCGGTCGTCTTGACCTCGTCGCCCTTGACCTCGGAATCCCGCACCTCATTGTGGTAGTAGAGCGTATGCAACATCAGCCCGCCCCCGGAGGGGCGAATGCAGACGACGTTTTCCCGCTGGTGCATGGTCAGTCGGGCCATGCCGACATAGTTCGAAGCCTCCAGCGCCCGGGTCAGCAGGAAATAGGCTTTCTCACCGGCTTGCTCCGGCACGAGGTAGTACGACGTATCGAAATACACCGGGTCGACGTCGTCCAGGTTGACGAACTCCAGCACCTCCATCGTCTTGGACGACTGAGGCTTGATCTTGTCCAGGTCGGCATCGGTGATGATGATGTACTGGCCTTCGTCGACCTGGTAGCCCTTCACGGTGTCTTTTCGATCCACCTCGACGTTTTCGACCGAGCACACCATTTTCTGCTTGAGGCGGACGTGGTCTTTGGCGTGCAGCATGTTGAACGAGATGCCCTCACTGCGGGCGGCTGCGGTCATGCGCACCGGGACCGAGATCATGCCAAAGGTTAGAAACCCCTTCCAGACTGTGGATGCCATCTACTACACTTTTTCCCTTTCAGGCCGGCGCGCCAACCAGGTGCGTCTCGGCTTCATTCTCGGTGCCGACTACCCGGTCGGTCACGCGGTGGCCCGGCTCGACCCGCGCCCGTTCTCCCAACAGGCTCCGGGAGACCGTGGCGTTCTGGCCCACGTCTACCTGTCTCCACAGTACCGAGCGCGACACCGTGGCCGACGGGCCGACCTTGACGTCGTGCCCGAGGATGACCGGGCCTTCGAGCCGCGCATCGCGGCCCACCACGACGCCTCGCCCGATGACGACCGGCCCGCTGATGTGGGCGTCGTCAGCCACCTGCGCGTCGTCCTCCACCCACGCCTGGTTGCGTCGGTCGCCCGGCATGTGGAGCTGGACGCGCCCTTCGAGGGCATCCATCGAGGCCCGCCAGTATTCGCCGGGGTTGCCGATGTCGCACCAGTAGCCCGGGGCTCGCACGCCAAAGAAGGGCTGGTGCTCCTCGAGGATGCGGGGGAACAACTGGCGGCCAAAGTCGTAGACCCCGGCCGGAATCCAGTCGAAGATGCGAGGCGAGAAAAAATAGACCCCGGTATTGACCAGGTGGCTGAGGGCCTCCTCCGGTTTCGGCTTCTCTTGAAAGCGGGTGATGCGGTCCTGGCTGTCCAGCACGACGACGCCATACTGGGTGGTGTCTTCCGCCTCCGTCAGGCCGATGGTGGCCAGAGCGCCGGCCTTTTTGTGGTGCGCCATCATGGCGGACAGGTCGAAGTCGGTCAGGTCGTCTCCCCCAATGATCAGGAAGTCGTCGTCCTGCAGGAAGTCGCGCAGCTTGCGAACCCCTCCGGCCGTCCCCATCAACTCCTCTTCCCGGGAATAGTGCAACCGCACTCCGAGGCTCGAGCCGTCGCCAAAGTAGTCGGTGATGTACTGCGGCAGATAGTGCAGGTTGACGGCGATCTCCTGGAAGCCGTGCCGGGCCAGGAGGCGGATGATGTGCTCCATGACGGGGACGTTGGCGATGGGCACCATGGGCTTGGGAATCTGGTAGGTCAAGGGGTGCAGGCGGGTCCCGCCGCCCGCCGCCAGTATCATTGCTCTCACAAAAGGCCTCCTGGTCAGAAACGTTCGCTTGCTCGAGACCTCTTTCCCTTAGATGGGGTGGCGAAACCCCAGGAGAAGGAGCGTCGGCCGGCGGAGATGAGTTCGGTGAAGACCCCCAGTGAAGGGTGGCGGCTGGCGGCGGTGCTGGCCCTGTCGGCGTTTCTCCGCTGGTACCGTCTGGACGTGGGCGGGTGGAGTCCCTACTTCGCGGCGGCCGTTCGCAGCATGCAGGTCAACTGGCACAACTTCGTCTTCGCCTCGTTCGACCCGGGCGGCTTCATCACCACCGACAAGCCCCCGGGCGCGCTGTGGGTCCAGGCCATCAGCGCGGCCGCTCTGGGCTTCTGCCGGTTCAGCGTCCTGTGGCCCCAGGCCATGGCCGGCGTCCTGTCCACCGGACTGGTGTACTGGATCGTGCGGCGCAGCGCCTCGACGGAGACCGCGTGTCTGGCGGCGCTCTTCTATGCGGTCTGTCCGGCGGCCGTGGTGGTCGACCGCTCCAATCTACCGGATGGCCTCCTCATCTGCCTCCTCCTCCTGGCCAGCGCGGTCTGGATATCGGGCCGGGTGGGGTGGGCGGCCGTGCTGGTCGGACTGGCTTTCAACGTCAAGTGGATGGCCGCCTGGCTCATCGTTCCGGCCCTCCTGGCCACCGGCTCCTGGCGGTGGCGAGACCTCGGTCTTTTTGTCGTGACCCTGTTGGTCGTCTCGCTGGGGTGGTCGGCCTGGGTGGACTCGGTGCCCAAGGACCAGCGTCCCCGGGTAGACGAGAGCGCGAACGACAGCATGCTCGACACCGCCCTGGTCTGGGACGGGATCTCTCGTCTGCCAGCCTCGTGGCGCGCCCGGCTTCACGTGCCCTCTCGGGGAGGGTATACCGACGATCAGAGCGACCTCGTCACCGTCGAGGTGGATGGCCACACGACGGAACTGTTGCCGCCCGGCCGCATGCCCGGGCCCGGACCGGTGCGGCTCCTGCTCCATCCCCTGGTCGGCCAGCACGCCTGGCTGCTCCCTCTGCTGCCCATCGGGCTGGTGTGGGGCCGCCGCGACCGCAGCTTCAGGTTGTGGGCGGGCTGGCTCGGCACGGTGTGGCTGGCGTGGTCGTGCATTCGTTGGATGCACCCGCACTACATGGCCATGCTCGCCCCTCCGGAAGCGGCCTTGGCCGCTCTCGGCTGGGAGGCGCTGCGCGCCCGGTCGCGGGGTTTTCAGGGTTTGGTGGCCTGCGTTGCCGGCCTCTGGCCGGCGACCGTGATGGCCAGCGGTCGATGGGACCTGTGGCCACTGTCGGCCGCCATCGTGATCATGGCGCTGGCATGGGCCTGGCGGCCGAGTTGGGTCGGGTTGGCCGCCCTCTGCATTGGGCCCCTGACGTGGCTGGCTTATCCTGTGCTGCTCCCCGAAGACGCCATGTTTCCCGTGGCGGGCCCCCGCTCAGCAGGCCCCGAGCGACCGCCCGACCTACGGCCGCTCGCACACTTCCTGGAAATCCACCAGGGGAGGGCGCACTACATGGCGGCCCTCGACAGCACGTCAGAAGCAGCCGCCTTGATCCTGGACAGCGGTCGCCCGGTGATTCCGCTCACCACGTACACCGATCGGGTGAACACCCTGACGCCTCAAGCGCTGGCCGACCTGGTGGACCGCCACGAGGTGCGCTACTTTGTGCTCCGGGCCAACCCGACGGATGCGCTCTCCCAGGCCATCCGACGGACGGCTCGGCCCGTCTGGGAGGATCCCCTCCAACCCGAGGTGAGGGTGCTGGCCTGGCCGGTCCCCCTCAAGGATACGCCTGGATCTTGAAGGCCGCCCGGTGGACCTGCCCGGCTCGCCAGAAGGCGACTCGCATCGTCTTTCCGACCGCGTTCACGCGCCGCAGGGCGTTCACATAATCCTTGACCCCTCGCACGGGGCGCCGATTGACCTGCACGATCTGGTCGCCTTCCTGCAGACCCCCCAGGAAGGCAGACGAGAGGGAGGTCACGTGATAGACCACGGCGCCGAATCGCCGCAGGCGGAACCTGCGGGCCTCGGCCTGGTCGACATCCTTCGGGTTGAGCACGTAGACCCCGGCCAAGGGCATGGGGCGACCCAGCGCCCGGGCCAGCCTCCCCACCGCCTCGTCACCCGCATCCATGAGTTGGCCCAGCTCCGGGTTGTCCAACATGGTGTCCACCCGCAGGTCGAACGGACCGCGTCGCAAGACGACGGCCGTCGGATTGCCCTGGCCGTCCAACCGGGCCAGGGCGACCGAGACCCCTCCGGCCTGGAAGCCCAGCCGGGGGTTGAGCTGCGCGTAGCGAGCGCTGTGGATGTCCAGCCAGTCTACCACGAAGTCGTTTCGGTCGAGGCCCAGCGTCACGTTCAGACGCTCCCGCCACATGATGGTGAGCCCCATGGCCATGGCCTTGTAGATGGTCTCTGAAGAAAACTCGCCGGCCAGGAACACCCCGAATCGGGGTCGTGATGCCCACGCCGACCCGGACATGCCCACGAGCATGCAGAGCAGGAGAGCTACGACCGCCAGGCGCCTGAGAACCATCAGCCGAGGCCGCTCTTCGGAGGCGGGCCGGGGTTGTCCTGTGCTGAACCGGCGCTCCGCTATTTCTGCGCGATCTTGGTCGACAGCTTCTTGCCGGGCGTGAACGTGGCCACGCGCCGAGCCTTGATGTCCATTTTTTCCTTGGTGCGGGGGTTCACGCCGGTCCGTCCGGCGCGCTTCTTGACCATGAACGATCCGAAGCCGATGTATTGAAACTTGCCATCGTGGATGAGTGCGTCACTGATGGCAGAGAAGACTTCGTCGACCGTCTGGCGGACCTCGCCTTTCTTCATGCCGGTCTTGTCGGCGACGGTGTTGATCAACTGTTCCTTGTTCAAGACATCCCCTCCATGCAAATTGGCCCGGGCATGAAAACTGCCGCTGGGGGCCGTCGCCGGGACGCTTCTGGTCTCCATGGGGCGGTCCTGCCGCGAACTTGAACAAAATTCTTTGACGGGAGGAACGGCATGGGGAGGAGAAAGGTTAACGCATGCGGCTGATCTCAAGCTGTCTCCTGGTGGTCCTGCTCGGCGTCCCGGCCGCCGCCCACCCGGATCCGGCCCGCGCCGTTGTCGCCCAGGGCTTCGCCCGCCTGGCCCGGGGCGACGTGCAAGGGGCGCTGGCCGCAGCCAACCAAGCCCTTAAGCTCAATCCCAAGAGTGCGGGTGCCCACGATCTCCGAGGTAACGCTCGCCTCCAGCAAGGCGATGCCGATGGCGCGTTGGACGACGGCCAGCAGGCGGAGAAACTGGATCCGGTGGATGGCACGGCCATGGACCTGCGGTCGGCAGCCCGTTACGCCATGAGAGATTATGCCGACGCCGCGTCGCAGGCCAGACGAGCCACGCAGTACCGCCCCCAGATGGTGTCCGCCTGGCTCCACCTGAGCCAGGCGGGGATCGCCCAGGGTAACTACCCGCCGGCCCTCGAAGCGGCGCAGCGGGCTGCCGCCCTGGGCCCGCGCAACGTCGAACCCCTGGTCGCCGTGGCCCGGTGCCAGGCCGGCCTGGGAGATGTTTCAGATGCGTTGGCCAGTTGCAAGAAGGCCACCGGCCTCAACCCCAAGAGCCCGATGCCGTACGCCTTCGCGGGGCTCGTGGAGTACAACCGCGGGCATTGGAAGGCCGCCCTCTCGGATTACCAGACGGCAGCCAGGCTGTCGCCCCGGGCCCCGCAGTTCCGCCTCCGGGTGTATCTGTGTCAAGGCCGTCTGAACGGGCTCAAGCAGGCCATGGGAGACCTGCAGGCCTTTTTGCCGACATCGTCCCCGGGTTGGCCCCAGCCCGTAGCCAACTACCTGGCGGGCCAGACCGACGAGAACGCCCTGCTTAAACTGGCTGACAGCCTGGCCGAGCAGGCTCCGGCCCGCCGCTGCGAGGCCTGGTTTTACATCGGCAGCGCCGCCCTGTTGCACCACGACACGATCAAGGCGACCACCGCCTTCCAACGCGCCGTGCGGACGGCTGCGATGGACTCGGACGCCTGGTCGAGCGCCCAGGCTGCGCTCAAGTCCGAGCTTAAGTCCGAGCTCAAGGCCGAGCTCACGCCCCATTCCTGACGACTTTGCTGAAAGGCAAAGGCGCAGACCCGGCCCGGGGCGAAATCTTGACCAGATCGATGGTGCGCTTCTTACTCCTGTTGTCGGTGACGGTGGCCGTATTGTGGGCGGCCGGGTGGGCCCAGTTGCCCGAGCCCGGCTCGCGTGAGCACGTTGTCGCCGAGAAGGAAGCTCGTACGCTGGTCTTTCACACCCGGCCGGATCACGCCGAGGTATCGTTGAAAGGCGCGGGCACCATGCAGTTCCTGGGCTACAGCGGCGGCCCCATTACCGTGCCGGTCCCTCTCGGGATGAATGTGTCTCTCCGCTTCGCCTTCGACCACGAGGGCTACCAACGGGGCCACCTGGAGGTGGACTCCTTCGAGCTCAAGACGCCCGCGACGTACAACTTCCCGGAGGATGGCTCCGACTTGATGCTGCTGCCCAACAGCATGCCCCTCTACCTCAAGGACCTGGCCAGCCGGCATGCGGGGTGGGCGAGCGCCCTGGTGGCGGTCGTCTTGTTCGGAGGCATCGGGTGGCGGCGCCATTTCCAGCGGGTCGTCAAGCAGGCCCGGCGCGCGGCAA